>CAZYWR010000861.1:0-2910 GCA_964651185.1 uncultured Polyangiales bacterium | reverse complement strand
GGGATGAGCTGCGTCAGCCCGATCGGATTGCGCCACCAGATGTACGCGTACATGCAGCGCACCGTCAGCACCGTCACCGAAGACCAAGACATGCCGCCGCGCAGCGCCGCGAGCTCCGCGCGCTCGCGGTAGAGGTCTGCTTGCTCCTGCTCGCCGCGCAGCACGTAGTAAGCCATGCGGGTCGACTCCGCGTGCGGCGCGTAAAAGGGATGTCCGCCCGCGAGCTGATCGGAGAGCGTCAGAGCGAGCGGAGAATTCTTGAAGAGCTCTGCTTGAGCCTGCCCATACAGACAGCCCAAGCGATAGATCTGATGCGCATCGGCGTCGAGGTCGGGAACCGGACCGCGCTCGAGGCGAGCGAGCAATTTCGTGTAGCGCGCGCCCGCTGCCACCGCTCGGCCCGAGCCCACTTCGTAGCTCGCGAGCGCGAACTGATACGAGACGCTCGGCGCGATGCCGTCGGGAAAGCCTTCGAGCGGCTTGAGCTTGTCCAGGATTTCGCGCGCCTTTTCCGGGTCGAGCGCGCTCACGGCGGCCGCGGTGCCGGCGGTGGCGATGGTCAACAGCGCGATCATCGCCTCTTTGAAGCTCGTCAGCCGGAGCGCGCGCGGGATGAACGCGAAGCGCAGCGCCGCGTAGGCGAGCGCGATGAACAGCCCGAGCTTCGTACCCAGATACGGTCGCAGCTTGTGCGCGAGCGTCATGCCGCACAGGTTCGAGAGCGCCGCGAGCGCCCGATCCAAGTAGCGCAGCTGGACCAAGTAATCCGCGGAGAACCCGGCGCGGACGAGCGGCACGAGCAGGGCGACGCACTGCTCGTCGGAGCGGCCTTGCTTGCGCATCGCCTCGAGGACCGCCTCGAGCAGCGGGATGGGCGTCGCGTCGCGGCTCGGGTCGTACCAGCGCTGCCGCAGCGCGCGCGTCAAGATCTCCAGGCCGGCGGCTTCGTCTCCTGCGCGCATCAGGTTGGCGCCGATCAGCAGGTTCATGGTCGGCGTGTGCTCATCGCGCGCGTAGAGCGCGCGCGCGACCCGCAGATGCAGCGCGCGGCGGCCCTCTTCGTCGAGCGTCGCGCGGATGGCGGCGCGCACGTTCTCGCTCGTGAACCAGAGATCGTCGGCGTTGTAATGCAGCACGCCGCTCGCGCGCAGTGCTTCGAGCGCGAGCACGAGCTCGCGACCGTCGAGCTCCGCCGCGGTCCCGACCAGCTCGAGCGTCATGCCCACATCCTGAACGCTGAGCAGCTGGGCCAGCGTATGCGCAGACGCGGGCAGCTCCTGAAAGCGCGCCAGACGCGCGGCGTCGAGGGAGCCCGCGTCGGCGTCCTCGCTCATGTCGTGTGGGAGCGAGAACGTGCCGTTCCCGTAGTGCACGACCCCTCGCTGCAGGAGCAGGCGCAGCAGATCCAAGCACGCGCTCGGCGTGCCCTGGGAGTTCTCGGACAGCCAGCGCGCCAGCCGGTGCGCATTGGGCACGGCGCCGAAGATCGAGCCGACCAGCTCATCCACGTGGTTCGGACGCAGCGGGCTCAACGCGATCTTGGCGGCGCTGCGCAGGAGCTTCTCGAGCGGCGCGTTCGACTCGCCGAGCGCTTCGCTGCGCACCGCGAGAACGATCGCGATCGAGCCGCCGGCGGTGCTGTGCGCGAGCGACGCGAGCACCGCCAGCGACTCGGCGTCGGCGTGGTGCGCATCGTCGATGAGCAGGGCGAGCGGCGCCTGCTGCGCCACCTCGACCAGACACGACTGCATGGCCGCGAGCGTGCGCGCGTGGCGCTGCGCCAGGTCCACGGGCGTCGCGGCCGGTCCCGCGTTCGCTTCGGCGGAGAGCGCGGGCAACACGCTCGACGAGGGGCCGTCCACGCGCGGGTAGGTGGCCAAGGCCGCGCGCACCAGGGTGTGCGCCACGCCGAACGCGCGCGCGTGCGCGCCGCCCTGGGCGCGCAGCACCGTACATCCAGCGAGCTGGGCGTCGATCGCGATCTGATCGAGCAAAGCCGTCCGGCCCAGGCCCGGCGCGGCTTCGATCACGGCCGTCAGCACCTGACCGGAAGCCGCCTCTTGGAGCAGGGTACGCGCGTGCTCGAGCTCGGCGTCGCGGCCGATCAGCGGCGGATGCGTGAGATAGCTGAAGGCGACCTGACGCTCGCGAGGATCGGGAGGAAGATCCGCCAAGGCCGTCAGGCGCTCGATCACCTCGGCCGCGCTCGCCGGGCGCATGCGCGCTTCCGGATGGAGCAGCGACAGCACGAGCTCCTCCAGCTCCGCCGGAAGCTCCGCGACGTAGCTCGAGGGCGGGATGATCTCAGGCGCCAGGTCGCGCAGGCGCGCCTCGAAGGAGCGGGCGGCGAACGGGGTCCTGCGCGTCAGCAGCCAATAGGCGACCGCGCCCAACGAAAACAGATCCGTGCGCGCGTCGAGCTGTCTGCTGCTCAGACACTCGGGGGCCAGGAACGCCGGCGTCCCGGCGACGTCTGCGGCTAGGCCGAACGGAGTCAAGGCGCCGAAATCGAGGAGCTTCGCGCGGCCGTCGGCGTTGACCCGTACGTTGCCGGGGCTGATATCGCGGTGGACGAGGCGGCGCGCGTGCACCAGACCGAGCGCGCTCGCGATCTCGCGGAGCAGCGAGCACGCGTCTCGCAGCGGCAGCGGCGCTGCCTCGAGCAGGTCGCGACCGACCAGGAGCTCCATCGTGTAGAACGCCGTCTCGCCGTCGAAGCCGTAGTCATAGACTTGGACGATGTTCGGGTGGGAGAGGCGAGCCAGCGCCGCATACTCACGTTCGAACAGCGCGACGCTGCGGGCGCGCGATCTCTCCTTGTCGAGCAGCAGCCGCTTGTAGGCGACCTCGCGGCGGCCCAGGCTGTCGTAGGCACGAAACACTACGCCCATGCCGCCGCGGGCGAGCTCG
>CAZYWR010000860.1:0-1636 GCA_964651185.1 uncultured Polyangiales bacterium | reverse complement strand
AGGGACGCGCCGAAACCCTGAGGTTCGTCTCCTCGGCCGCGCCGCTAAGGCCCGCCGGAAACTGGCCACCCGTCAGCATCCAACCGCAGCTCCGCGATGCGGAGAGTCGGGTCGGAATGGTTCGAGTTCAGCGCGTGATAGATGTTGTACGCGCCCGTCGATGTGACGAGGATTGCGTTGTGGCCCGGGGCCGTCCAGATGGAGTTCCCTTGTACGAGGAGGGTGCCGCCGCCATTCATCAGATCCGTGCCTGCCTTGTCGAGGTACGGGCCGACGACGCTCTTCGAACGCCCGACGCGGATGTTGTAGTCGTAAGGGTCGTCGCAGCAGGCACCGAACGAAACGAAGAGGTAATAGTAGTCGCACTGGTGAATGATGAAGGCACCTTCGATGGAGCTGTGGTGCGCGAGCGCATGAATCTCCGTGCCGGAGCGCGCTCCCGACGCGTCGAGTCTTACCATTTTGATGCCGCTCCAGAAGCTCCCGAAGGCCAGCCAGGGCGTCCCGTTGTCGTCTACGACGACGTTCGGATCGATCGCGTTGAAGTCGTCGCTCGTGCCCAGGTTCGAGCAGACAACCGCGCCGTGATCAGTCCAGGACCCCGAGGCGAGGCTCGACCGCGTCGCGTGTCCGATGCACGACTTTTTGCTGCCGAACGTCGAGACGGCGTAGTAGAGGTGGTATGAGCCTCCGAAGTACGATACGTCCGGCGCCCAGATGTTCGTGACACCACTCAGCTTGCTCGACACCCAGCCAGGGATGGCAGAGAAGACGTCCGACGTGCCCATCCAGGCGAGCAGATTTCGGCTCGTCTTCGTGGCAATCCCGTTGCCGGTTGCGAACAGGTAGTAGACACCGTCCGCGAAGATCACTGCCGGATCATGCGTGCCCAGGTTCCCGGTGAGCGTGAGTGCTTCGGGCGGCCGGCTCGCGTCGTACGGCGGAATGCCGCAGCCGTCATTCGATGCGCCGCTCGCCGCATCGTCCGACGACATTCCTCCATCACCAGCGCTCGATGGCGCGCCCCCGCCACTCGACGTCACACCGCGACCACCGCTCGACGTCATCCCACCATCGCTCGACGTCACGTTAATATGACCGCGCGACGTCGTACCGCCCGCGTCGCTCCATATCAGGCCGCCACTGTCGCTCACTCTCGCTTCATTCGTCTCCACGGCTCTTGCCGCGTCCGTGCTATGGCGTGAGCCGTCCGCCCTATCGGGCTCAACATCGGACGGCGCGCTTGTGCACGCGAACAGCGCGCTACCGCAGACGACGCCGAGCGTCGCGTTCCACCTGCTGCAAAGGTACCTGAGCATCATGGTTCGACTGCGAAGGGGTGTGCATGGACGAGGAGCGCGACCGGCGCTGCTGCGGGTCGCGTTCAGAGCGAACACGGCGTCCGATCACCTCGCCAGGGGCAGAGCGGACAATACGGACGAAGCAGGTCCCGATCAACTGGAGTCGTCCATCTTGACAGTCGCCCCTCGGCGTGTCCTTGCGGCCCTTTGCCGCGCTGCCTATCGAAACAAACGGGTCGCAGGAATCGCAGCATCAAGCTCGAGACGCGGTGCCGTGCACGATTTTGTGAATGTCTTCACGCTTTTTCGATGAACGTTTGCGTCCCGGCGGCCTT
>CAZYWR010000859.1:0-4579 GCA_964651185.1 uncultured Polyangiales bacterium | reverse complement strand
CTCGTCGTAGCGCGGCGTGGTGTCGTTGTGGAAGCCGTGCTGGGTGCCTGGATACCGGAAGAGCTCGTATTTCACGTGTGCGGCCTTGAGCGCTGCCTCGTAGGCGGGCCACGCGCCGTTGATGCGCTCGTCGTGCTCGGCCAAGTGCACGAGCAGAGGCGCCTTGACCTGCGCGGCCTGCTCTGGCGCTGGCGACATGCCGTAGAAGGGCACCGCCGCGTCGAGGTCGGAAAGTCGCGTGGCGAGGAGATGCACGATGCCTCCCCCGTAGCAGAATCCGACCGCGCCGAGCTTGCCGTTCGCGTCGTGATGGTGCTTGAGGAAGCTCGCGCTCGCGACGAAATCCTCGCGCGTCTTCGCTTGATCGAGCTGGCTGAAGAGCTCGCGCGCTTTGTCTTCGTCGCCCGGATAGCCGCCGAGCGTCGCCAGCGCGTCCGGCGCGAAGGCGAGGAAGTTCTCCAGCGCCAGGCGGCGCGCCACGTCTTCGATGTGCGGGTTGAGCCCGCGGTTTTCGTGCACGATCAACACCGCGGGCAGCTTGCCTGCGGGCTTGATGGGGCGCACCAAGAGCCCGCGCACCTTGCCGTAACCGTGCGGCGAGTCGATCTCGACCCGCTCGCCGCGGATGCGCGGGTCGTTCGGCGGCACCTGTTGCGCCTCGGCAAAGCGCGGGCTGAGCGCTTCGAGCAGCGCCGCCGCGGTGGTGCCGGCTGCGGCGAACTTGGCCGCACCCTCGAGGAAGCCGCGTCGATCAGTCAGGCCGTGGACATATCGATCGAACAGCTTCATCACCTCAGGATGAAAGTCGCTGGCATTGCGGCGTTGCCGATCGCGGCGGGGGGTGGCCTCGCGATCTCGGGGATCCGTCTGCTGTTCGGACATATTCGAGTCTCCGTTTTTAAGCGCTGGTGACCGTCAGCGTGGCACGTCCTCTCGTGCTCTCAAAACGGCGGTGCCCCAAAGCTCCCGCGAACACGCGACGATGGCTCGCCTCTTCGGGCGCGCGGTGCGCCGGCGCGGGCCGGCATTCTCTTGTCGACGGCCGCCGGCGATCTCTGCGAGAGTTGTACCCGGGTTGGGGGGAGGGCGATGCGAGACGAGGCGATCGAACGGATGGTTCGCGTCATCGCGCTGGCCGCGGGCGCGCGCGAGCGCGCGGTCAGTGAACGTAAGACCTGGGCCGCCAACGTGCGCAAGCACGGCGCGGAGCTGCGGGAGATGGCCGCGCAGCTCGAGCAGGCCTGTCCCGACGGACCCGAGATAGACATCAGCCTCGGGGGAGGACATCTCGCGAACCAGGAGACGATCACGCTCATGTTCGGGAGCGTGCGGGTGATCGCGCAGCGCGAGGACTCGCGTTCGATCGTCCATCACCCGGCGAGCGCGGTCTTGGAGCTGCAGCCCGAGGGCTGTGTCGCCTTCAAGTTCTTCCCGTCGCAGCTGCGCGCGCCCGATCAGCCGTTCTCGGAGCCCGCCGAGCTGGTCGAGAACGTGCTGCCCTCCGCCATCGACGCGGGCTGGCTGCTGCGCTGCATGGAGACCTTCGTGCACAAGGCCGTGGCCAGCGACTGGCCGACGCCCGCGCTGCGCCGCGAGCTCGACGCGCCGAAGTGACGCCCGCGCGCCCCCCCCTGCGCGAGCGGCGATTTGCCAGCGCCGAGGCGTTTGTCTAGTATTGTGGACGAACGACCGGCAAAGACGAAGGAGGCGCCGCATCATGGCCAACCCAGCGACGAGCCAGAACCGACAAGGAATTGGCTTCCCGGCATTTCCCGCGGGAGCCCCAGACGCCGCGCTGCCGGGCCCCGGCGGCACCAGCTTGGCGGTCGTCCCCGAAGCGGTCGGCGCGCCCCCTGCGCGGCGCGCTGACCCGCAGGTGGAGGAGATCTTCTCGCCGCAGCCGCTCGAGGTGGCTCTGCGCGCGCAGCTCGATCGCGTGCTCGCCGAGGTCGTGGCGGTCGCGGTAGACGCCGTGCGGCCCCTGGCCGAGCGGCCGGTTCATTGGGAGCTCTTGGCCAACCGCCTGCGCGCGCTCTACCCCGAGCCGGCGCCGAGCGAAGAGCTGATCACGTTAGGTGAGCTGGTGATCGATCTGGCGGGCCACGAGGTGCGCAGGCCGAGCGGTCACGTTCACCTCACGCGGCGCGAGTTCCAGGTGCTGCGGCTCTTGCTCCAGGAACGTGGACGTGCGCTCGCGCGCGAAGAGATCCTGGAGCGCGTGTGGCGCGACCAAGAGGTCGGCTCGCGGCGCACCGTCGACATCCACGTCCATCGCTTGCGTGCCAAGCTCGGGGAGTCTTTCTGCGCACGCCTCGAGACCTTGCGCCACGTCGGTTACAAGCTGCGCTTCGATCCCTTGCCGCCCGTTGCGTCCGAGCCTCCTAGCGCAGACTGACGCGAGGCTCGCGTCAGCTCGGTGCGCGCCGAGTCATGTCCCCATCGCGGTGCGCTGCTCAGGCCTGACGCACGACGGCGCGCCGAAGAGCACACGGCGTTGCGCGCTGGGCGTAAGATCCGCCCTGCGGCACGCGCTCGCGCGCCGCCGAGAAGGGGGGACCTCATGATCCGTGCGCGCTCGCGCCGCCTTCTGCCGAGGGGGCGACCTTGATCGAACGCCAGACGATCCCAAGCCGTGAAGGTTCGGCCGACGAGGAGGCGGCCGACCCGGAGCGATCTCCGCTCGCCTACATCGATCCACGGCCGCTCCTCGGCTCGTTTCAAAGCGACCTCTACTTCCCGCGTTACCGCGTCGTCGAGCGCGGGGCATGGGCGATCCGCGCGATCACGATGCTGTGCGCGCGCGGATACTGGGGAGAGGTGTACCGAATTGCGGGCGCGCTGATCATGGTGGGACCGAGCGAGGCAGGTACGCAGTCGTGGATGTCCATGTTGCCCTCCGAGATCGAGAGCCAAGAGATCGGGCTGCGCGCCAGCTACGGCCATACCGTCATCTGCGGGTTGGGGATGGGCTGGCTGGCCGCGAACGTGGCGCTGCGGTCGGAGGTCACGCGCGTGAGCGTCGTCGAGCGCGATGCGGACGTCATCGCGCTCGTGCGAGCCACGGAGGTACTCGCGCAGCTGCCGAGCGAGGCGCGCCGCAAGATCGCGCTCCACCACGCAGATGCCCTCGAATGGCGCCCTGACGCGCCCGTCGACACCCTGCAGGCCGATATCTGGCGCAAGCTGGTCGAACCCGGAAAGCTCGCCGCGGTGCGGCGCATGCAGGCGAACATCGCCGCGCGCTCGATCTACTTCTGGGGGCAGGAGTTAGAGATCTGGCGCTACGCGTGCCGCCGCGCGGGTGCGATCCCTTCGCAGCTCGACGCGAGCGCGCTGCGGTCCGTCGTCGCCGACGACCTGCGGCTGCCGCTGATCGTGCGCGCCGCCGACGACTACGCCCAGCAGATCGTCGGGGCTGCGCAGTGGTGGACGCCATCTGAACAAGACTGGTGGCGCGGCGACTAGATCAGACTTCGCGAGCAAAGCTAGAGTGTTTTTCCCTCGCGCGCGGTTCGCCGCTCATTGGGGGCTTTACCTAGACACGGCGCGGATGGATGATGGAATGGCTCGTGCGCGTCGTATCCACTTGCCAACAGGAGAGAGCCATGCTGCACGGTCTGCCCGGCGGTCTCAAGTTTCTCACGTCCGAAACGTTCGAGCCCTGCGTGGGCGAAGAGTTCGAAGTCGACTGCCGTCCCGGTCCGGTGAAGATTCGACTCGAGAGCCTCCGCAAGCTGAACTACGGTCCCGGCTTCTTGACGCGCGCGCCGTTCAAGCTGCATTGGAGCACGCCGCCGGCGATTCTGCTGTATCTCGGGATCTATCGGCTGCGGAACGGCAAGTGGGGACCGCACGAGGTCTACATCGAGCCCATGCTCGCCGTTTCCGAGCGGCGGATCTATCAGAGCGTCTTCTTCTGACGCGCCGCCCGCGCGCCTATGGACGCGGCGGGTAGAGGCCGAGCGTCGCGATGATGTTGTTCATCACAAGATACGGCGACATGGTCGGTACGGGCGTGCTCGCGCCCTGCGCGGCATTTCCGATGGTCACTGTGCCGCCCGTGATGCCCGTGGCACCGGTGACCGGCAGAGTAACCTGAGTCGTCGCGGTGCCGCTCAGCGGACCCGAAACCTGGCCCGCCGTCGAAATCGTCTGCAGCGAGACCGGACTTCCGGTGCTCGGATCCGCATAGATCGGCGTTCCTCCAGTGTCGCCTACGGTCCAGCCTGATTGGGGCGTCCACTGCTGTGCGGATCCAGTGGTCGCTTGGAGATCTCCGGTCAACGTGGCTTGCGCGCTGAACGAGCCGCTGCTGAGATCGACGCTGACGGTTCCGCTCGCCTGGAGAGGACCGCTACCGCCGCCGCCCGTGCCTACAAAGGTCGACGTATGCGTGTGGTTATTCAGCGGCACCTGCGCCGACGTCAACGTCTGCTGTGCTTGCCCGGCTTTGTTTCCCACCTGCAGAGTGTTCGGCAGACCGGGAATGGTGGTGTTCTGGCCCGCACCGATCACGGCGCGCCCCCGGAGGTCGGGGAGGTTGAAGGACGTTCGGGCGTCGCCTCCGAACTGGATCCCC
>CAZYWR010000858.1:0-3365 GCA_964651185.1 uncultured Polyangiales bacterium | reverse complement strand
CGCCGCGCGCCGCGCGGGCGGCTCGCGCGATCGCAGCGGCATCACGCTGTTCGTCGTGGACGGCAAGGCCCCGGGGCTGTCGAAGGTCAGCTACCCGACCGTGGACGGCTCGCGCGCGGCGAATCTGACGTTGTCGGGCGTGCGCGTGCCGGCGAGTCAGATCGTCGGGAGCGTCGAGCAGGGCGGCGCGCTGCTCGAGCAGGTCTCCGATGAGACGATCGTGGCGCTCGGCGCCGAAGCCGTGGGCATCATGGAGGTGATGCTCAAGTCCACCGTGGCCTACACCAAGGAGCGCAAGCAGTTCGGCGTGCCGATCGCGTCCTTCCAGGTGCTGCAGCATCGCATGGTGGACATGTACATGGAGCAGGAGCAATCGAAGTCGATGCTCTACATGGCGACCATGACCCAGGACGCAGGTCGGCCGCTCGCCAAGGCGGCGTCGGCGCTCAAGGTGCAGCTCGGCAGGTCGGGGCGCTTCGTGGCGCAGGCGGCGATTCAGAACCACGGCGGCATGGGCATGACCGAAGAGATGGCGGTCAGCCATTACTTCAAGCGCCTGAGCGTGATCGATCTAACCCTCGGCAACGCCGACTACCACCTCGACCGCTACCGCGCGCTGCCCGCCTGAGCGGGTGCGCCTGAACGGAGTCACGCCGAGCTCGGGCGCGCTGCGCGCGCCTGGAGCTCAGACGATTTTTTCGCCCGGATGCGTGATCTTGCGCAGCACGGCGTAGCGCCCGCCGCTCGTGCGCAAGGGGCAGCTCGTCGGTCCGGTGCCCCATTGCGGGTCTTCGATGCTGTCGAAGGCTTCGCGCAGGCGCTGGCCCCAGGTGCCGCGGATCATCGAGAAGTAGGGGTTTCCCTCGTCGATGCACACGATCTCTTCGCTCGTGAACGAGTCGCGCCGATAGACCAGCAGGTCGAGCGGCAAGCCCACCGAGAGGTTCGACTTGAGGGTCGAATCCATGGACACCATGGCGCACTTGGCCGCCTGATCGATCGGCGTGCTCGGCACGAGCAAGCGATCGAGCACGGGCTTTCCGTACTTGGACTCGCCGATCTGGAAGTAGCAGGTCTCGCGCGTCGCCTCGATGAAGTTGCCGGCCGAGTAGACCAAGAATAAGCGCATCGCCTCGCCGCGGATCTGCCCGCCGAAGATCATCGTCGTGTGGAAGTCGATCCCGGCTTGGCGCAGGGCGGCGCCGTCTTGGCTGTCGACGCGGCGCACGGTCGCGCCCAGCACGCGCGCCGCGTCGAACATGCTGCTGGCGTTCCAGATCGTGAGCGGCTCCGGTCCGCCTTCGTAGAGCTTCTCGGTCTGTAGGAGCTCGCGCACGGACTGCGAGATCGAGAGATTCCCGGCCGACAGGAGCACCATGAAGCGATCGTTCTGGCGCTCGTAGACCATCATCTTCCGGAACGTGCTGACCTGATCCATGCCGGCGTTGGTGCGCGAGTCGGACGTGAACACGAGCCCTGCGTCGAGCTTGATGCCAATGCAATAGGTCATCTCACCGGCCTTTCTGTCGGAGCGCGCGCTCGCGGGCGCGAGCGAAATGCGAGGAGTTCGCGATTTTCGAACGCTCTTCGAGCCTTGTCCATCCGGACGGCCGCACAGCGGCGCGCAGCCCTTCCTTCGACACGCGTCCGGGCGTCGCCGACGGGGGCAGGTTTGCGACGCGCTTTCTGGCGAGTTCCAGATGACTCACGTAGCTTGACGGGGATCCCATGAAGCAAAACTTCGAAACCCCCAGCAAGCGGCGCGCGGGCGCGAGCGGTCGGGGACGCTCTGCGGCGAGCGGTCGCTTTCAGCTCGGACGGGCCCTCGGCAACGCCCTCTCCGGGTCTTTCGATGCGTTCGAGGGGCGCCTCGGCGGGGGAGGTTGGCGCGGCGCACGCGCGGCGGCCAGGCCGCACGCGGATCGCCTGCGCGAGGTGCTCGACCGCGACCGCGCTCTCATCGCCGCAGAAAGGCTGGCTCTGGCGGCGCCCGAAATGGACGGCGCGGAGGCGAAGACCGAGCGTCCGCTAGCCGCGCTCGAAGCGGAAGGCGCGGAGACCGAGTCCGCGCCCGAAACGCAACGCGCCGACGCGAAGATCGCGCATTCGTTGGCCGCGCCCGAAGCGGAAGGGGCGGAGGCGGAAACCGAGCAACCGTCGCCTGCGCGCGAAACGGAAGAGGCGGAGGCCGAGCAATCTGGCGTCGGGCGCGCATCGAGCGAGCCGGCTCCGCAAAGCACGCGCACGCTGGCTGCGCCGGAAGGTGAAGGCATGAATGCCGATGCCGCAGCCGGTGCGACTGCGCCCGATCTGGCGATTGCCGTGGTCCCAGCGGCTGTGGAGGATGCGAGTGTCGCAGCTCCCGCTTCCGGGGCGGGCATGAAGGCAGTCGGGGCCCGAGCGACCGCGCTTCCGCCGGTGCCGCCGTCGCTCGCCGCGGCGCTCGCGAAGGAGACGCCCCGCGCGCTTTGCGATGAGCCCATCCGTACGCGCACCATGGCGCGCCTGTTGGCCGCCCAGGGCTATCGCAAACGCGCGCTGTCGATCTACGAGCACCTGCTGGCGCTCGGCGACGATCCGGCGCTGCGGGCCGAGGCCGACGCGCTACGTCGCCCGGGTGCTTGATACACCTACGAGCACCTGCTGGCGCGCGGCGATGATCCGGCGCTGCGGGGCGAGGCCGACGCACCACGTCGCCCGGGGCTTGACACGCGTGCTGGCTTCGTGTGGACCTGCGCATCCGTCGCGCTGCACATCCCCGCGAGGATCGGGCGCGTGCGCACGTTTTCGGGGCGGGTTCGATCGCCGGGTGCTCACGGCTTGGTAAGCTGCGCGCGCGCTGTGCGGGAGTGTGTGAGATGGCTTGGATCTTGTGGCGCGTCGCGAGTGGGCTTGCTGCGGTGTTCTTTGCGTGGGCCGCAGCGATGCAGCTCAACGACCCCGATCCGGCGCGCTGGTTCGCGCTGTATGCGGCCGCGGCGGGGCTCGCGCTGGCGGGCGTGGTCGATCGCGCGCGGCCGGCTCCGGCGCGCGTACTCGGCGCCATCGCCCTGATTTGGGCCGCGGCGATCGTGCCCGAGCTCTGGGGCCGCTGGAGCGTGCGCGATCTCGGGGCGGCGATGGGCCCGCGGCGCCCCGAAGTCGAGTATGGCCGGGAGTTTTGTGGGCTGCTCATCGTCGGCGCGTACTGCTTCGCACTGGCTCGCGTCGCCGCCTGGCGCTGCTACATGCGTACGCGCGAAGCTCACGCGCCGTGAGCGTCGCGCGCCGCACGCCGGTCCTCGGAGTGCCGGCGCGGGCCGATGCTCGGTCTTCCTGCGCGCTGGCGGTGATTGCGAATGATCGTGTTGGTTCGGCACGGCGAG
>CAZYWR010000857.1:0-16749 GCA_964651185.1 uncultured Polyangiales bacterium | reverse complement strand
CCCGAACGGGTAGAGCGGCGTCCAAGGCACATCCAGGTACTTCGATGTGTAGTTGTCGGTCTGCGAAGGCGGGCGGCCCGTCTGTTTGTGATTGTAGTAAAGGGGCACCTGACCGACGGCGCGCGGGAACGTGATCGGGAGCTTCCCGCTCGGACTCACGGCGCCGAACAGCACGTCCGCCACGGCGTGGCCCATCATCGAGCCGAGAAACCAGGTCTCGAGGATGGCGGGCGCGCGCTCGGCGACCTTCGGGATGGTGAGCGGCCGACCGTTCATGAGCACGACCACCAGCGGTTTGCGCAGCGCGTAGAGGCGTTCGAGCAAGGTCTGCTGCGCGCCCGGCAGTCCGATCCAGGCGCGGTTGCGGGCCTCGGAGCTCATGCCTTCGAGCTCGCCTACCACCGCGATCACCGCGTCGGCCTTGCTCGCCGCGCGCACCGCTTCGTCGATGCCGCGCGCGTCTTGGCTGTCGGGCGCTGCGCCGCGGGCATACAAGATTTCGGTCTTCGGAGACGCGGCAGCGCGGATGCCGTCGAGCACCGGCACCGCCTCTTCAGGGCGTCCGACCGCGGCCCAACCGCCGAGCGCCGAACGCGCATCCTTGGCCAGCGCCCCGACGACCGCCAGCGTGCGCAGATCCCTGCGCAGCGGCAGGACCTCGCCGTCGTTCTTCAGCAGCACGATCGCTCGGCTTCCGGCTTGGCGGGACAGCGCGAGCCCCTCGCGCGTAAACGTGCGCGTGCGCTGCCGCTCGGGATCGCTGTAGCGATAGGGATCCTCGAACAGGCCGAGCCGGACCTTGGCTTCGAGCACGCGCCGCACGGCGTCGTTCACCAAGCCCTCGGGGATCTGCCCGCTGCGCACGAGCTGCGGCAGCTCGGTCGGGTAGATGCGGCTCAGCATGTCGATGTCGACGGTCGCGCGTATCGCCAGCGCGGCTGCTTCGGCGGGCGTGGCCGCGACGCCATGGGAACGGAGCTCGCGGATGCCTGTATAGTCGCTGACCACGATGCCCTGGAAGCCCCATTGGCCGCGCAGCAGGTCGCGCACGAGCGGCGCGTGGGCGTGCATGGGAATGCCGGCGATCTCGTGGAACGCCGTCATCACCGATCCCACGCCGGCCTGCACGGCGGCGTGGAACGGCGGCAGGTAGATCTCGCGCAAGGTACGTTCGGAGAGCTCGGCCGGGTTGTAGTCGCGTCCGCCCTCTGCGGCGCCGTAGCCGACGAAGTGCTTGGCGGTGGCCATCATGGTCGTGGCTTCGCGCGCGCTTCCGCCCTGAAAGCCGCGCACGCGCGCGACCGCGAATGCGGCGCCGAGAAAGGGATCCTCGCCCGAGCCTTCCACGACGCGGCCCCAGCGCGGATCGCGCGCGATATCGACCATGGGCGCGTAGGTCCAGTGCAGACCGTTGGCGCTGGCTTCGAGCGCGGCCGCGCGCGCGCAGCGCTCGGCGAGCGCCACGTCCCAGCTGGCTGCTTCCGCCAAGGGCACCGGAAAGATCGTGCGAAAGCCGTGGATCACGTCGTACGAGAACAGCAGCGGGATGTGCAGGCGCGAGCCCTCGACCGCTTCGCGCTGCACCTGGCGCGTCGCGTCCGCGCCCCACACGCCGATGAACGAACCGATGCGCCCTCGCCGCACGTCGTCCTCGCCGCCTTTGACCACCTGCGGACCAGTCGGAGTCGTCTGCGCGCCCCACTGCGAGAGCTGACCCGCCTTTTCTTCGAGCGTCATGCGCGCGAGCAGCGCTTCGACGAAGTCGCTACGCCCTGCATCCGACGAGATCGCCGCGGTGCCAGCGCTTCCAGCGTCTGGGATTCGCCGTGCATCGGCGGCGTCTCCGGCCGCACGCGCGCCGGCATCATGTATGCTCCTAGCTTTGTGAGCGCTCCCGCCCTCGGGTACGCGTTGCGCGTGGAGTTTCTGTCCAACGCCCAGCAACGAAACAAAAACAACCGACGAGAGCAAGCGAGTCCAACGCATGGCCGCGCACTATAAGCCGCCTCCCGAGCCCGCGCAGCTCCAGGCACATCGGCTCGGACAGGCTATCCAAGCACCGCCGGAGCCGTTTGCGAACGTCAAACTCGCGCTCGAACGCACGCGCATCTCGAGTCCCAAACGTCCGCTTCACGCTGAAGCTACACGAGCCTGCAACCAGCTACTGAACTCGGACGACTTCAAGCGCGAGATCGTCGAGCGCGTCGCGAGGCGGATCTACGAACAGCTTCATCAGCTCGGCTGAGGAATGGCGCGCTCACTCGGCCGATATGCCAAGCAGAGCGTTCTGTCGGTCGAAACAGGCGGCCGCCATGCGAAGTTCGCTCGCGATCGCGGACGCCGATACCTGCGCTTCCAGAATCACAGGGACCTCTGGGATCTTGTGAGCAATCTCGCGAATAGACCACACACCGTTCATTGAGAGCGGCTCGTGCTCGCACTTGCTGTTGAGTTCGCTCAAATGGATCTCACGGAGACGTGGCCTCAATTCCCGTAGCATCCGCCAAACCTCAAGAAGCGTGCTGTCTACTTGCCTGCCGTGAGCCAAATCTAGGCACCAGGAGGCACTCGGAAGTTTCTCGAATACTGGTGTAAGCTCGTCGAGCGTCCTGCCTAGTTTGCGCTTGTCGTTGTTCTCGATGCACAAAAGTTCGCCGAAGTCGCGCCAGCAGCCGTAGTCGACGATCGCGTCGGGATGCAAGACAACGTCGATGCCCCTTTCAATGCAGGGTTTGAGAAGATCAGCGACACGGCGCTCGGTGAGAGCGCCGAACTTGCTCGGCGAGTGAAGCGAGACGTGCTCGTACCTGGACAGGTCCATGTTCGGGATCGCTTCCATTAGCCCAGGTAGCTCATGATCGCGTAATGCGGAAAGCTCAACGGCGCGCACATCATGCTCGCGAAGCATCTCAAGCGCTCGGCGGAAGTCGCCCAGGGCGAGAGCGCCCGTAGAGAATCCATAGGCACGCATCAGAACACCCCGTAGCGTTGGCAGGCCTTGGTCAGCGGCTCGCAGCTATTGAAGAATAGCGCGGTCAACGCGTCTTGAAACCGGTTTCCGATCGAGCGGCAGTCTTCGGTGAAAAGTGACTCGTCGCGCGCCGCATTGCGGTCCAGCTTGTCGAGAAGCTCGCGCTTTTCTGTATCGTTCAGGATCCCGAGGAATTCGTCATAGGCTGTGAAGAGGCCCACCAGTTCGTTGAATCTCCCCCCTGGTTGGGCCTGGAAGCCGTACGCGAGCACGGCTTCCGCCAAGGTCTCGATGGGCGGCCTGTTGGTCGCCCTCGCCAGGTACTCCTGTAGAGCCCAGTGCGCGTCTTTGGTGTCGTCCGCAGCGTGAACAAGCTCGGGTCGCACGTGCGCGTTGATGCATGTGAGCAGGCCAGCAGCGAAGATGAGCTTGCGGGACATTCGAAGTTTGAGGTTTCGAAGTGCCCAACCCTTGCCGTTGCGGTCGCGCTGCTTCGCCGGGAAATCGACGGCCATGGTGCGCCAGAAGCGAACCACGTCGTTCAGAAGGAAGCGTGGTACGCGAACTTCCCTTTGCTCGGATTGGTAAGTGATGTCGTCCTCGAGGTAGCGATTGAAGAGCTGGGTCATCACGCGCTGGCGGACCTGTTCGCCCGTCGGAGCGCAGGACTCGAGAAGCAGAAGCACTCGCTGAGTCGTGTTGCGGTTGCTGTCTTGATCGCCACCGACTTTGTGCACGAGCTCGTGGCTGAACGAGAGCTTTCCAAACGCGCCGCCAGCACTCGGCGGGGACAAACCCATAGTCTGCAGGCACGTCTCGATTGAATGGGCGAACTGCAGATGGTTCGCGTCCGCCTGGCCGTCGATCAGGAGCGTCCAGTCGATGTCGCTCTTTTCGGTCTCTTCGCCACGAGCAAGCGAGCCGAAAACCACAAAGCAGGTGTCGGGGGGCATTCTCGCGAACGTCGCCTCTTCCTTTAGACGAGCACGGGTCTCGTTGGCTCGCTTGCACGAGGCCCGTATCTGGGCCCACTCGAGGTCGGCTGTGGCCGATACCTTCTCGAATGATTCCCAGCTGGACGTGTCCATGACTGCAGATGATTGCCCGGGTGGCTCGCAAACGCAATCAAGCGAGGCGATGGGATGATTCTGCGCGGCAGGAAGCGCGGAGCGATCAGCGATACGCCGTTGCGGCGTTCCACGTCACGCCCCGCGGGTGCTGGCGGAGATTGCGCACAGCGAGCCCCCCATGTCTCAGTTCGGTCTGCTTCGGCGGGCTGGGCCACCCATGGACTCGCTTGAATTCTCGCGTCGCCGGTTCGATTCTGTCTCTTCGCTTGATTGCGGCGCAAGCGCTCGGCACATAGCCGCGGACCGCGCTCACGCGAGCCGGCACAGTGTGCTTCGTGTTCGCTGCATCGTGTCGTCTGCCGCGTCGAGCAGGGGACCTCGTTCGTGCTACAGAGCGGCCCTGGCAAACGAGCTGTGCCGTTGACCTCCGTTGTCTGGCGGCCGCGAGGAGCGTCATGGGGACGTGCAGGTGTCTCGGGGTGGTGTTGCTCGTCGTGGCGAGCTTCTTGGGTGTCGCACGGGCCGCGCGCGCGCAACAGCCGGGCGCGCCCGCGCCGCTCGCGGTGCGCGTGACCAACCGCTCCGAGCCGGTGTTGTGCGCCGAGAAGGACAACGTGGCCGTCATGCTGCAATCGAGCGAGGTGCAGCGCTTCGCGATCGAGGCGGCCCATCCGGTCTACATTCACAGCCTGCAGCGCGACGCTTGGGAAGCCGACTGGACCGACTGCGACATGCGCGGCGATCCGGCGGTCGCGGCCCAACCGCGCGTCGTGACCCTTTACGAGTCGGACGAGCTCGCGTTGATCGGCCACACCGTGGCGAGCTTCTGGCGCAAGAACGATGCGACCTTTCGCGTCGGCGAGCGCGTCGAGCAGGGCTTGCATCTCGTGCAGCTGTGGGTGGGCAAGAAGGGCAAGCGCCAGGAGGTGATCGCCGTGTATCCGCCCGACGGTTATTGGCGCGCGCGGCCGCTCCCGCCGCCGCAGCTTGCCGGCTCGGCTTACGGGAGCTCGTTCATCATCGGTCCGGTCGAGTCGGAAGCGGGGCGCCCGGTCGCGAACCTCAGCGAGCTCGCCTTCGACCCGGCGACCAAGACGTTTTCGCTCCGCTACCGCGACGGTTCGACGGGGACGCTGCGGCTCGCTGCGCTCGACGACAATCGTCTCGTCATGGAGGTGGAGCTCGCACGCAAGGGCAGCCGAGAGCGACCCTTCGCCGCGCTGCGCTCCATGTACGTCACCGAGTTCAACGCCGACGTGGCGCGCATCGCCGTGCGCGCGCCGAGCGAGAAGGGCTGGCTCGAAGACAACATCATGCATTTCTCGCGCGCGCAGGCGACGGAGGTGTGGGCGGGTCGCTTGATTCCATCGCGTCACAACACCAGCGCGCCCGACATGGTGTTCCGCCGCTTCGCGCGCTGATCCGAACCTCGCGATCTGGAAACTGGGCCCGCGTGTGTTTGACACGCCCTGTTGGCGGAAGCCATCAGCCGGTGCCCCGCGTCGCCGTGCGGGCGCGCTTTCTCGCCGGTTTTCCAGGCATTTTGCTTGGTACGAGGCCTGCAGCGAGGGACTCCATGGCGCGCACTCCACCTCCCCATGCGAACTTCCACGACGAGCCCTCGATCATCATCGATCCGTCGCTGTATCTGCCGGAACGCCGCGGTCTTCTGCAGATTGTGTGCGACACCTTCCTGGACGTGACGCGCAGCGTATTGGTGCTGTCGCTCGCGGCGGTCACCGTGTTCAGCGTGGTGCACGTGATTCGTTGTCGCTCGCTCAGCGCGCAGGCCCCGGCGGCGGCTCCGTTCCTGTTGCAGATCGCGGCCCCGGGTCAGGCTGAGGTCCAGCTCACGGCGCCGGCCCCTGCGGGTCCCGGCCTGCTCGAGCGAGACTTGGCCGAGGCCATCACCGAGCGCATCGCCCTGGACGACGGGCTATCCGTGCGCCGCGCGCCGCTCCCGGCGCCCGCGCGCGTGCGCACGGCGAGCTCGCCGTGCGCCGTCGTCATCGACGTGCGCACCGGCCAGCGCCTGCTCGCGCTCAAGCGCTTCGACGAGGCGGAGCGGGCCTTTCTCGACGCGCTCGCCTTGCGCACCGGCCAGCCTGCTGCGCTCGCGGGGCTCGCGCGCGTGCGCCTCGCGCGCGGCGATCTCGAGCAGGCGCGCACGCTCGCCGAGCGCGCGGTCGATGGCGCACCCTACCAAGCCAGCTATCACGTGACGCTCGGCGATGTCTTGCGCCTCGCCGGAGAGACGAGCGCGGCCGACGCACAGTACGAGTTCGCCTCACGCCTGAGCCCGAAGCCTGCCCTCGCCGCGCGCGGTCCGCTTCCGCCGAACCCGTTCTGAGCCGCTCGCTCTTCCGGGCACACGGCTTTCGTCTCCTGTTCCCGCTCCTGGGTCCCGCCTCGCTCCCGGCCGGGATTCCGGGAGCGGGACCGGGAGCGATCTATTTCCGCCGACCGCGCGCGCAGCGCGCGTGCTGTCCGGCATCGGCTCGGGGCCGACGCGATCACGTCGCAAGCGATCAGGCGTGGTCCCAGGTCGGAGCGCCGGGCGACGGGCATGAGCGCGGAGCATGCGATATATGAGACTTCGCCGCGGCGTAGGGACGCGCTGCGCGGCGTGGGAGAGCCTGCAGAAACATGGTCGAAAGAGGCGCTGCACGCGTCGGGGCAGTCGTGATCGGGCGCAACGAAGGCGAACGGCTCGAGCGCTGCCTGCGATCGCTCCACGGGCGCGTCACGCCGCTCGTGTACGTCGACTCGCATTCCACCGACGATAGCGTCGCGTTTGCGCGCTCGCTCGGCGTGGACGTGATCGAGCTCGATCTGTCGGTGCCCTTCACGGCGGCGCGCGCGCGCAACGCGGGGTTTGCGCGCCTCTTGGAGCTCGACCCGAAGGTCGACTTCGTACAGTTCGTCGACGGCGACTGCGAGGTCGTCGAGGGCTGGATCGAGTTCGCACGCGAAGCGCTGCGCGCAGACCAGGACTTGGTCGCGGTCACGGGCGTGCGCCGCGAGCGCCATCCCGACCAGAGCATCTACAACGAAGTGTGCGACGTCGAGTGGCAGCAAGGCCCGTACGGCGAGACGGATCGCTTCGGCGGCGACGTGATGATCCGGGTCGAGAGCCTGCGCCGCGCGGGCGGCTACAATCCCAGCGTGATCGCGGCCGAGGACGACGAGCTCGCCGTGCGCATGTGGCAAGCGGGCGGCAGAATCCAGCGCGCAGACCGCGCGATGACCTGGCACGACGCGGACATGCATCGGCTCTCGCAGTGGTGGCGGCGCGCCAAGCGCTGCGGTCACGGCTACGCGCAGGTGGCGCACCTGCACGGGTCTTCGCCGGCGCGTAAGTTCCGCGCGGAACAGCGGCGCGTGCTCTTGTGGGGCGCGGCGGTGCCGGCAGCGCTGCTCGCGCTGGCGCCGCCCACGTTGGGCGCCTCGCTGCTCTTGGCAGGCGTCTATCCGCTGCGCGCGCTGCGCGTGGCACAGAGCTCTCGACGTGCCGGCCTGCCCCTGCGAGCGAGCGCCGCCTGGGGCCTCTCGTGCGCGTTTTCGAGCTTCCCGGAGGCAGTCGGCATGGCCAAATACCACGTCGATCGACTGCTTCAGCGAGCGCCAAACATCATCGAGTACAAAGGGCCCCAAGCGCAATGAGCAACAAGGTGAACAAGAACGGTCGGCGCCGGGTGGCGATGCTGGGCGCGGGCTACATCTCCAAGTTCCACGCCGAGGCCGTGCGCACGCTCGACCGCGTGGAGCTCTGCGCCGTCTGCGATCTGAGTCCAGACAAAGCCAAGGCGCTCCAGCACGCTTATGGCATCCCCAAGGCGTACACGAGCCTCGAGACCATGCTCGCGGAAGAGCGGCTCGACGCCGTGCACGTGCTGCTCCCGCCCAACGTGCACACGGCCTCGGTGCTGCGTCTGCTCGAGGCGGGCGTCGACGTGCTCTCCGAAAAGCCGCTCGGCGCGACCTCGGCCGACTGCAATCAGATGGCCAAGCGCGCGAAGGAGCTCGGCCGCACGCTAGGCGTGAGCCACAACTTCTTATTCGCGCCCAACTACGAGCGCTTCTTCGCCGATCTGCGCGAGGGCCGCTTCGGGCGCGTCGACCAGATCGACATCGTCTGGAACAAGGCGCTCGGGCAGCTCAAGGGCGGCCCGTTCGGCGGCTGGCTGTTCGCGCGGCCCGAGAACGTGCTGTTCGAGGTGGGGCCGCACTCGTTCGGACACCTCGCGCATTTGGTGGGCGCGCTCGACGAGCTGACGGTCTCGCCCAACGATCGCATCGAGCTGCCGCGCGGCGGCGAGTTCTATCGGCGCTGGGAGATCATCGGCTGGAAGGGCGGCGCCAGCGTGCGCCTGCGCTTCGCGTTCATCGACGGCTTCACGCAGCACTACATTCAGGTGCGCGGCACGGCCGCGGCGGGCGTAGTCGACTTCGAGCAGGGCACCTACGTGCGCAACGAGCATACGGCCCAAGTGCTCGATCTCGATCGCTACGTGACCGCGACCGCGGGCGCGCTCGCCTCGGTCGTGCAGGCGAGCGAGACGCTCGGCCGCTTCATGCTCACGCGCATGGGCCTCGCCAAAGAGGGCGCGCCTTTTCAGCGCAGCATCACGCGCTGCGTGCGTGCCTTCTACGAAGGCCTCGACGTCGGGCTGATCGACGAGCGGCTCTCGCCCGGGCTCGCGACCTTGGCGGTCGAGCTCGCCGAGCGCGTGGTGAGCGCGGCGAAGCTGGGTCCCGCCAAGAAATCCGCGAAGAAGGCGCCGATCGCGGCCACGCCCACGATCGCGGTCACCGGCGACTCGCCGGAGACGGTGTTGGTCACCGGCGGCACTGGATTCATCGGCCAAGCGCTCGTGCGCAAGCTGCGTGAAGCCGGCCACGGCGTGCGCCTCTTGGCCCGCGATCCTGCCGGGGTGCCAGCGGCGATCAAGCAGCTCGGCGTCGGCATCGTGCGCGGCGACTTCGCCGACACGACCGCGCTCGAGGCCGCGCTCCCGGGCATCCAGCACGTGTATCACCTGGCGCGCGGCGTCGGGGAGACCTGGGACGACTACGTGCGCAACGACGTCGAGCCCACGCGCCGCTTCGCCGAGCTGTGCTTGAAGCACGGCGTGAAGCGCTTTTTTTACACCTCGACGATCGCCATCTACTACGCCGGCAAGCGCGCGCGCACGATCACCGAAGACACGCCGCCCCACCCGGGCGTGCTGCGCAACAACCTCTATTCGCGCTGCAAGGTAGAGATCGAAAACATGCTGCTCGCCATGCAACGCGAGCGCGGGTTGGGCGTGGTGATCTTCCGGCCGGGGATCGTGCTCGGCCCGGGCGGCAACCCGCTCCATCAGGGCGTCGCCGGCTTTCCCTTCAGCTCGGTGTCGCGGCTCTGGGGCGATGGCCGCTACCTCTTGCCGATCGTGCTGGTCGACGACTGCGCCGATGCGATGGCGCGCGCGTTGGACACGCCGGGCATCGAGGGCGAGAGCTTCAACCTGGTCGGCGAGCCGTGCCTGACCGCGCAGGAATACCTCGACGAGCTCGAGCGCGCGGCCGGCGTGAAGTTTCGCCGCGTGCCCACCTCGAGCGTGCGTTACTTCGTCGAAGATCTCGGCAAGTACGTGATCAAGACGGTCGGGCGCGACCCGCAGCGGCGGCTCCCGAGCTACGCCAGCTGGGACGGCCGCACCTGTGCCGCGCGCTTCGACGCCACGCGTGCGCGCGAGAAGCTCGGCTGGAATCCGACCAACGACCGCGAGCGCGTGATCCGCGAGGGCATCGTCGCGCCTGCCGCGCAGTTCTTGTCGTGAGCAGCGCCTGACGCGACGTCTCGCGCCGCGCCGTGCGCACGTGGCTCCGGCCTCGCGTCCGCTGCAGCGATGGGCATGATCGGGCCCGCCCTCGGAGCGCACGCGAGTAGTCCCGGCAGCGCTCGCGTGCCAGCTTTCGGCCATGCTCAGCGCGACCGGAATCTCCTGGCCCCGGCGACTCGCGAGCCGCGTGCACGTCGAACAGCTGGTCACGTGGGGCTTCGCCGCGTGGTCCGTCGCGCTCATCCTGCGCGCGCATCTGCCCTACATCATGCAGCCCTCACAGCAGAACGTCGATGAGGGCTATCTGCTCGCCGTGGGGCAGCGAGTCTTGCATGGTCGTTTCCTTCCGTTCGTGGACGGCGTGGCCCACAGCGGCCCGCTTTTCTTGTACTCCGGGAGTTTGATCGCCGCCTTCGGCGAGTTCAGCTGGCTGCCCATCCGCATCGCCTCCGCGCTCGCCTTTACGGCGAACACCGTGCTGATCGCGGCATGCGGCTGGCGCGCCGGACGTCCCTTGGCGGGCGCCATCGGGGCGTTCGCGATACCGCTCTATTGCGTGCTGCGCATCTCCCCTGTCGACGGCATCTCCTACAACGCCGAGCTGCCAGCGACAGTCAACGCGCTCGCCTGCCTGTTGTGCATCGTGCGTCTCGACGACGCGAGCAGGTCGCCCACGCGCGGGTGGGCGGCGAGCGCGGGATTGTTCGCAGGCCTCGGTGCGCTCTCCAAACAGATCTGCGCGCCTTTGGTGGTGCCGCTGGCGCTCTATCTGTTCGCGGCTCTCTGGACACGGAGCGAACTCAGCCTGGCAGAACGTCGCGAGCTGCTGCTGGCATCCCTCGCCGGCTTCGCGACGCCATTCTTCCTGTTGTTGAGCTGGTACGCGATCGGCGGGGGGCTCCAAGATCTCTATTACTACGTCGTCACCTACAACCGCGGCATTTACATGCACTACTATCAGGACGTATCGCGCCTCGAGTTCTATCGCGACTGGATCCTGGCGCGGCCGCTCGAGCTGGCGATCGCGGCCGGCGCGCTCGGTTGGGGGCTCGCGCAGCTGTTCGCCGCCCGCGGGCGCGAGGCCTCCTGGTTGCACGCGTACCAACGCAGCGCTCTTCCCGTGACGCTTTCCTTGCTCTCGGTGCTCTCGATCATCGGAGCGCGAGCCAGCATGCGCAACTTCGATCATTACTACATCTTGGCGGTGCCCTGGCTCGGCCTCCTCGCCGGTTTGTTGGTCGAAAGTGCAGGCTTGGCCGCGCCCGCGCGCTCGAGCTCGCTGAAGTTGGCTTACTATGCTGCGATCTTGCTGCCCTTGGTCTTCCTCGGCGAAGCCGCCTGGGCGCGCAAAGGCCAGAACCCCATGACATGGTCTGCACAGAGGGGCGGCATGACGGACCTTGCGACGGCGCGGCGGGATCCGGCTGCGTGCGCGTTCGTACGCGCACACAGCCGCCCGGATGAACGGCTGTTCGTATGGGGATTTCGGCCGGAGCTCTACATCACTTGCGGCCGCTTGCCCGCGTCCCGTTACGTCTTTACGACCTTCCCCTCCGGGTTCGTCCCCTGGCACTGGGAAACGAGCAAAGAGCAGGAAGACACGATGGTAGTACCCGGTTCCCGTGAGCTCTTGATCGCCGATCTCGAGGCCACCAAGCCCCCCATCCTGATCGATGGCGCCGCCAGCATCCGCGGCCGCTCCTTTGCACGCTACGAACCATTCGCGAGCTACCTGCGGCAGCATTATCGCAAGGCCGCGGTGGTGGCAGGCGACGACATCTATCTGCGCAGCGGTGCTCCTTAGTGCGGAAACCCCGCAGGCATCGCGGCGCCAGTCTTCTGTTTGTGATCGAAAAGCGACACGAAGAATGCTGATGGTAAGGTCAGCCCGCGGGTCCTGTTTGCATCAGTCTGCAGCGTGGTAGATCCACTGAATGGGTCTCGCGCTGACCCTTGTTCCAAGGAGAAGACGATGCGGCGTTCAGTATTTGTTGGAGCGGCGCTCGCGGGCGCGCTCTGTAGCTGCGGTGATGACGGCCATGAGAATTACGGCGACGCGGGGTATGCGTACGATAGCGGCGTCTACGACGCAGGTTTGGACGGCGGGCACGACGGAGGAATCGACGGCGGGCAAGACGGCGGCGAGGACGCCGGTATCGATGCCGGCCATGACGCCGGTGCCGAGGCCGGTTTGCAGGATAGTGGTACGGGTGAAGCAGATAGCGGCTCCGATGCCGGCGCGGACGCCGGGACGGCGGACGCCGGCACAGAAAGTTTTGCGGCGATTTATTCCGATATCATCATGCCCATCTGCAGCGGTTGCCATCGCAGCGTGAATCCGACGGGTGCTCTCGACATGTCCACCGTCAGGAAAGCATTCGACGATCTCGTCGATCAGCAGGCCGCCGGACCGGCGTGCGGCAGCTCGAACCTCGAGCGCGTGGTCCCCGGCAACTCCGCCATGAGTCTGTTGGTGCAAAAGCTCGCGGGGACACAGACCTGTGGCAGTCAGATGCCCCTCAACGGGACGCCGCTGTCTGCAGACCAAATCGATCGCATTCGCCGCTGGATCGATCAGGGGGCGCACGACAACTGATCGCACGCGTACTTCCCCGTGCTTAAGCACCTTCCAAGCGCGGGATAGCCCGCCCTCCGGCGTGTCGCGCCGCATGGCGGGAGCGCGTGCCGCTTGTGGTCAGCAAGCCACGATCGCAAGCAGCCAGACGAGCGGTGTGGGCGACCGCCTCACGCCCGCGCCCTGAAAGGTCGACCGCAGGTTTCCTTGCGATTCTCAGGCCCGGGCAGCGATCCCTACCATGCACGCATCATGTCGTCCCAATCCGGTTCTCCAAGCGGCCCGCCCGTCGCGGGCAGCACAGCGAGCCGCCAGCCCGGGAGCATCACGCGCGGCGCCGTATTCACGCTGGCCTTCTGCTTTGCGACGATGGCCGCGCACGCGTTCGCGCAGACCTGGTCGTCGGCGCGGGGATGGCCGCCGCTCTGGCAGATCGTCGCCATCGATCGCAGCGGAGAAGCGGGCTGGCCGTACGGCCAGGAGGACGTCGCTGGAGACGGCCTCGCAGCGTTCGCGGATGACGAGGCGGGCGCCGATCTACGCACGGTGTACGCCGACGCGGATGCGCAGCGGCTCTGGCTGCGCGCCTATATGGTGTCTGAGAACCCGCCTGCCGCGGCGCTCACGGCCTTCTTTTTCCTCGACATCGACGCGCGGACGGATACGGGCGGACCGGCCCAGGGAGCTCCGCTCGCGGCCGCGCTGAGCGCCGATCCGACGCACGGGGGTTACGAGCGCGCGATCGCCGTGCGCGGCGACGGCGGCCTGGCGAGCATGTGGGAGTGGGATGCGCAGACGGCGGCTTGGCAGCCGCTCCAGACGCGCACGGGCACGCTCCACGCCGAAGTCGGACGCGCTCGCGATCCATTGGCGATCGGGCCCCTGCAGCGAGCCTATGTCCAGGCCGATCTCGCTCACGAGCTCTCTGGCCTCAACGCGAGCTGTGCCGGTCTGGTGTTCGTGCGCTTGCGCTACGACAGCCCGCCGCGCTCGTTCGGCGATGACGCGCCCGAAGACGTCGCCTGCCGTCCGCAGCCGGACGCCTATGGCGATCCCGCGATCCTACGCGGTTCGGCCTGTGACGCCGACGCCGACTGCCCCTCGTCTGGTCGGTGCCGCGCAGGCGCGTGCCTGTTCACGTACGATTGCAGCAGCGATCCAGACTGCCGTGCGGACGAGCGCTGCATGGCGGGCCAGTGCGTGCGCGTCGTCGACGGAAGCTGCAACACGCGCGCTGACTGCGCGGGTCTCGTGTGCGCATCCGGAACATGTGTGGCCTGCGCCGAGAGCGGCGCGCGCGCGTGCTCGGACGGCCTCTGGTGCGCGCCGAACGGCGGCTGCGTCGACGTCGCGGCGCTTCCGAGCAGCGCGCGCGTGCAGGGCGGCGCCTTCCACTGCGCGGCGCTGCCGAGCGCGCGCGGACCGCGACTGGGGTGGGGCATCCTCTCGGTCATCTTACTCTCGTCCGGCGCACGAAGACGGCGCCGCTTCAGAGCGCGCGCCTGCGCTCGGCGCGAAGCGAGGCGCACATGACTCGCGCTCGTCGCGTCCCGCGGCCGCTCTCGCCCCGCGCTGCCACGCCTCGTCGAGCACGCTCCGCGCCATGGGTCGCCCTCGCCCTCTCGCTCTGCGCAGGGCTCGCGTGGCGGCCGCGCGCCCACGCCGAAGATATCGACACCCAGCGCTTCGTCCCGAGAGGGACCAGCGGAGGTTTTCTGCAGACCGAAGGAACGGACGTCCGCTATCCGGCCGATCCGTTCGGCCTCGGCTTGTGGCTGTCGTACGCCCAGAATCCCTTGGTCCGCGCGGCAAACGATCGCGTGGTCGAGCACATCGTGCGCAACCAGGTCGCGCTCGATCTCACTGCTTCTTACGCTTTTGCTACTTGGTTCGAGCTCGGCATGCACGTGCCGCTCGCCTATCTGGCTGGCGACGAGGTCTCCGATCCAGCGCTGGGTGACGTGCGCCTCTTGCCCAAGTTCCGCTTCCTGAACGGCCAGCGGGCGAGGGTGGGCTTGGCGCTCTTGCTCGACACCCGCTTACCGACCCACACCAGCCGGTTCTACGGCGGCGCGCGTTTGCCTGGGGTCGCCCCGCGTTTGCTGTTGGATCACCGCTTCGGTCTGTCGGGGTTCCGTGTGGGCCTCGACGTAGGCGTGTTGATCCGTAAGGAGACCGAGTATCAGAACGTGAGCGCCGGCAGCGAGTTTCAGGCCGGCCTCGGCCTCGGCTATCGCTTCGCCAGCGGTCAGTCTCCGGTCGAGCTGATGTTCGATCTGCGTAACGCCGTGGGCCTGGTGCAGACCGATCGCGAAGAGGTCGGGTTGGAGGGCATGCTCGGCCTCGCCGTGGACGTGACCCCTGAGTGGAAGATCCACGGCGCGGGCGGGATGGGGCTCCTGCAAGGGTTCGGCGTGCCGACCGCGCGCGCGTTGGTCGGCGTGCGCTGGGAGCCGTCGCCGAACGACCCGGACCACGACGGCGTGAAGAGCCAAAAAGGCGCCGCCGATGGCCGGGCCAACGAGCCCGGCGCCCAAGACGAGCCGCGCGCGAGCGGTGCGGAGCAGGACCCCGGGGCGAGCGTCGACGCCGTCGACGACGCCGCGCGCGAGGCGGCCATCCGCGGCGGCTACGACGCCTGCCCCGATCTACCCGAGGATTACGACGGCGTCGAAGACGAGGACGGCTGTCCCGAAGGCGATCAGGATGGCGACGGCGTGCTCGACTACCTCGATCGCTGCCCTGAGGAGGCCGAGACCATCAACGGCTACGAAGACGACGATGGCTGCGCGGACAAAGGGCCTGCGCAGATCGTGATCGAGGAGGGCCGCATCACCATCCTCGAGACCATTCGCTTCGAACCCAACTCCGCCAAGCTCGATCGACGTTCGAACCGCATCATGGACCAGATCGTGCTGACCTTACGCAAGCACCACCAGCTCAACATCGCGATCGGCGGCCACACCGACAGCACGGGGCCACGCGAGCTGAACATGCGTTTGTCGCGCGACCGCGCGCGCTCGGTGCGTCAGTACCTCGTCGGTCACGGCATTCCGCCGGCCCGCCTCAGCGCGCGCGGATTCGGCCCGGATCAGCCGGTCGCGGACAACGACAGCGACGAGGGGCGCGCGAAGAACCGCCGCGTGGAGTTTCTGGTGCGACAATAGCGACCCTTCACCGAGCATATTGAGCGTTGACCGGCGCCTCTACGGCCCCACACGTCTGGCTGCCTAGCGGCCAGTGCGCGCTACGCGCGCTCAGTCTCGTACGAGGGATCTCACGATCTGGAGGAGTGCGTCGGGGGCGAACGGCTTCTGGAGACACGCCGCCGGTTCCAGGGCGGTTCCCATGGCGACCACGTCGTCGCGACCCGTGAGGAGTATGGTCGGGATCGACGCGAGCGCGGGGTCTGCGAGCTGCTCCCCGCGGAACGTGGCGCCGTTCATCACCGGCATGGTCACGTCGAGCACGATGACTCGGACGTCGGCGGCCTGCCGAAGCTGCTCGAGGCCTTCCGCGCCGTGCCCGGCGGTGATGACCTTGAATCCGTCACCTTCGAGAAGATCGCAGAGCTCTTCGCGAATGTCTGCGTCGTCCTCGATGATCATGATCGTGCGACTGGACGTGTTCACGCTTGAAGCATAGCCGTTTCATGAGCTCGCGCCGTTGGCCGAGGGTCGCGCGGCCAGCACTCTCGATCGGCGAGCGAGGCGGCGCCGAAGGGCTTACGGCCACGCAGCGAGCCGGAGCGCCTCAGCAGTCACGCGGCGAGACGTCGCGCGCGCACGCGCGTACCGCCCTCGGGCCAGAACGTGACCGCGCGCCGCACGATGCGCGCCGGTGTCACTTGCGCGAGCTCGAATTCAGCGCTCGCGAGCATGGTGCCGAGCACGATTTTCATCTCGTACATGGCGAACGAGAAGCCGATGCAGCGCCGGATCCCGCCGCCGAAGGGCAGCCACGACACGGGATCGGGCTGCACGCCCACGAAGCGCTCCGGCCGGAAAGACTCCGGCTCCGGATACACCTCCGGATCGCGGTGCGCGAGATAGATGCAGGCACCGACCGGCGTGCCCGCGGGCAGCTCGTGACCGGCCAAGGTGTACGGCTTGTTGAGGTAGCGGCCGACCACCGGGATCACCGGGCGCAGGCGCAAGACTTCTTTGATGGTCGCATCCAGATAGGGCAGCGCCGCGAGCTGTTCGGGGTTCGGGTCTTTGCCCAGACTCCGCACTTCTTCGCGCAGGTGCGTATAGATCGCGGGATGCGAGAGGATGCGCTCGACGGCCCAGGCCAGTGAGGTGG
>CAZYWR010000856.1:0-1674 GCA_964651185.1 uncultured Polyangiales bacterium | reverse complement strand
TGAGCGAAGACTCCAGGGACATGCGCGGTTGGGCGCACAGCATTCTGGTGGCGGGGCTCCTGGTAGTCGGCAGCGCCCGCGCGCAGCCGGCGAGCTTCGACCGCGTCGCGCGGCTCGTGGAACGCGGGCAAACGCGCGAGGCGCTCGGAGACGCCATCTCTGCGGCAGGACTCTACCGCGACGCCATCTCCGCGGGACCACGCCGCAGCGAAGGGTACGTGGCCCTCGGCGAGCTTTATCTCACGTTGAACGAGCCGGCTCGCGCGCTCGAGGTCTTCGAGGTAGGGGTGCGCATGGCCGGCCGGGGCGAGGCGCTCTGGCTCGGGCTGGCGCGGACGCTGAGCGCGCTCGGCCAGCCGCAGCGCGCGCTCGATGCCCTGCGCGATCTGCGCAGCGTCGAGCCCGCTTCGCTGGCCGGCTTGGAACGGCTGGCCGAGGCGGCGGAGGCGGCGGGCGCATTCATCGAGGCGCTCTCGGCCCGACGCGCGCGGCTCGAGCTCTTGGGGCAGCGCGGCGCGCAGGCCGAGCTGGCCGGAGAGGGCGCGCGCGTGCGTGCCCTCGAGCACATCCTCGGCGCGAGCGAGCGCGTCCGCAGCGCCGAAGCCTGCAGCGAACCGACGAGCGCGGTGCTGCGCGCGCTGGCGCGCTGCCGCTGACGTCGATCGAGGCCACAGGCGCGGCATGCGGCGCACGTTTCGGGTTCGCGACCTCGGGTCTGTCTGTTACACAGGGCGCCTTGCGAGCCGTCCCCTTCATCGCGTTCTTTCTGTCGGGTGCCTCCAGCCTGATCTTTCAGGCGATCTGGACGCGGCTGCTGCACCACACGTTCGGCGCCACCAGCGTGGCGATGAGCACGGTGCTCACCGCGTTCATGAGCGGGCTCGGTCTCGGCGCGTATCTGTTCGGCGCGCGAGCGGCGCGCTTTCGGCGCCCGCTGGCGATGTACGCCGCGGCCGAACTGGGGGTCGCGCTCTGGGCGCTGATCATTCCTCCGCTCGTGCGCAGCGACGGCGTGTTCGCCGTGCTGAACGCCGCGCTGCGCCACAGCTTGGGCGAAAGCAGCCCCGCGTTCATGCTGGCGCGTTTTTTCTGCGTGCTGCCGCTGCTGTTGGTGCCGACCACGCTGATGGGCGGGACTCTGCCGCTCTTGGCCCAACACTTCGTGCACGGCGCGGGCGCGCCGCGCGAGGCGGGCGCACGCGTGGGTGCGCTCTACGCCCTCAACACGTTCGGGGCGGTGGCCGGCGCGACGCTGAGTAGCTTTGTGCTGATGCCCGCGATCGGCGTGCGCGCGACCAATCTCGTCGCCGTCGGGATCAACGTGGCGCTCGGGATCGCGGTGCTACTGCTGGCGCGTGCGCCGGGTGTAGCGGCTGGTGTCGAGTGGGGGGACGGGGCTGCGCGTGAGCGCGAGGACGCGCACGCGCACGAGGACGAGGACGAGGACGCGCACGCGCACGAGGCCGGGGGCGGTCACGCGCTCGCGCTCGCGCACGGTCATGGGGGAGGTGTTGCGGGGCGCGAGAGTGGTGGGCTGCTGGAGGACGCGGTGCTTCGGGAGGGCTCAGCTGCGGCTTCTCCTCCAGCGATCCCTTCCACCTTGAGGTCGACGATTCGCAGGAAGGCGCCGCGCGCCTATTTGCCGGTTGATCCTCGCCTCGAGCTGGTGGCATT
>CAZYWR010000855.1:0-2388 GCA_964651185.1 uncultured Polyangiales bacterium | reverse complement strand
GGCCGGACGGGAGTCGCCGCGGTCGCGGGATTCGAGTCGTTTCCCGAGCGGCCCGTGCTCGGCTATGACGCGGGCGGCACGTTCGTGCGCGTGCGCGGGTTGTTCGCCGTGCAGCCGGTCGCCACCCTGCTCTGGATCGCGCGGCTCTGAAGCGTCGGGCCCGCGCGAGCTGATCGCGCGGCCCCTCACAACCGTGCGCGCGAAGTGATGGCTCTCGCCAACAGGAGCTCGCCAAGAGTCGTGCGGGCGAAGCGGCGCGCGTACGTGAACAGCGAGCCCAGCTCCGGCGCGCGCGGCCGACTCCGCTGCGAAAGCGCTCAAGAAAGCGCCGCCCATCGGCGCGCGCACGCGACGTCGTCGGTCTGGAATACGCCTTGCTCTCGTCCCTCGCACCGAGTGCTTGCAGCTGGAGGTGGAGCGATGGATGAGGCAGCGGTCGAAGACCTCTTTTCGTGGTGGCAGTCAGGATCGCAGTGCTGGGGCGCGGCCCCTACGCTCGCGAGCTTGTGCGTGCAGCTAGGTCGCGTGTCCGATCCGGAGACCGCCCGGTTTCTCGCCCATCAAGCGCTCGACCTTACTCCCGGCTCGTTCGAAGCGCTGTCGCTGCTCGAGCTGCTCACGCCGCCTGCGCAGAGGTACGAGCTGTGCGCGCGCTACGAAGCGTTTCTCGAGGACGCGCCCACCCACGGCGAAGCGCCGCGCGTGCGCGAGCAGCTGATTCAGCTCCTCTTCGACTACGGCCAGCACGATACGGCGCTGCGCTACGTCGACGACGCGCTCAGTCACCTGAATCCGTTCGCGGCAGACGCGGATGGATTCGAGGAGAGCTGCGGTCTGCTCCCGTCCGATCAGGACTGGACCGATCTTATCGAAGACCTCGATGAACTGAGCCTCGAGACAGGCCTGGACTTCAATCTCGCCGACGCCGCGGAGTGAGCGAGCCGAAGCGAAACTTCCCCCACCACCCTTGCCCGAGGTTCCCGTGATGATCGCAAAGTTCACAAACCGAGTGCTTCTCGTCCTCTCTTTGTCGTCGATCTCTTGCGTAGGTGGCTACGAAGGCGCCAGCGACGACGACGATAGCGACGACGATAACAAATCTCTCAACGCGGCGGACAGCTGCGGCGGTGGTGCGGCGGACGCAGGGACCTGGGATGCAGGCAAGAGCAGCAGCGCCCCGGACGCGGGTAAGGCTTGGGTCGACAGCGGCTCGGCCTGGCATGACTCGGGCAGCGCGTGGGCGGCCGATTCGGGCTCGACCAGCTGGGGCGATGCCGGCAGCAAGGACGCAGGGCACAGCGACGGCGGGGCCGGCGGCGGCTCTTGCAGCGCGTTGACGTACGCCAGCTTCGGTCAGCAGTTCCTGACCAGCTACTGCGTGGGTTGCCACGGTTCGACGCTCGTGAGCGGCGGCGTGCGGCTGGACAGCTTGTCCAACCTCCAATCGCACAAAGCGGCGGTCAAGTCGGCGGTGGCCGACGGCACGATGCCGCAGGGCAGCAAGAAGCCCACGAGCGACGAGCGCACCCAGCTCGAGAACTGGATCGATTGCGGCGCGAACTGAGCGCCAGGCACGTGCTCGGCGTCCGAGGCGGGGCGCCGGGCGCGCGCCGCACATGAAGGCGCGCGCGGCCGAGGCGGAGCGCGCGCGCTCGCGATCAGTTCAGCGCGTAAGGCATGCTGAGCGAGAAGGGCGCGATCTTCGCTTCGAACGTGCTGCCATCGTCGCGGCGCATCTCGTAGCTGCCGTGCATCGTGCCGTGCGGCGTCGAGAGTACGCAGCCGCTCGTGTATTCGAAGTGCTGCCCGGGCTCGAGCCGGGGCTGGGCGCCCACGACGCCTGGGCCGCGCACCTCTTCGACCTGTCCCGTGCCGTGCGTGATCACCCAGTGGCGGCTGATGAGCTGCGCGGGCCGGTCGCCGTCGTTCGAGATACGGATGGTGTACGCAAACATGTAGCGCTGCTGGCGAGGGAGAGACTGCTCGGCCACGTAGGTGCTCTGCACCTTGACGCGGATGCCCTGGGTCACGGCTTCGCTCACGCCCCGGTGCTTACCACATCCGCTCAGCGCGCGCTGGTGACGCGCAGCGGGGCGGGTGCGCCGAACACGATGCTCGTGCCGTCGCGCTCGAACGTCAGCTTGAGGGTGGCGTCCTCGACTTCGCGCAGCTGGAAGCGGCGCGGGTTCGGCGCGGCGAGGCGCGCCTCGACTGCGTGCTCGGCGCCTTGCGGATCGACTTCGAGCAGTTGGAAGCCCGGGCGCAGGAACAGGCTATAGCTGCCTGCGGGCAGCGGCGCGGTGAGCGCCTCGTCTTTCCCAGTCGCGCGCGCGCCGCTCGCCAGCGTGAGCATGGCCGAGCCGCTGATCTCGACGGTGGCCGAGCGCA
>CAZYWR010000854.1:0-7988 GCA_964651185.1 uncultured Polyangiales bacterium | reverse complement strand
CGACGTGCGCGAGGAAGCCGACGTGGCGCGCGCGGTCGAGCAAACCTCGGCGAAGTTCGGCCGCCTCGATTGCGCCGTGAACAGCGCCGGGGTGGGCGGTCAGGTCGCCCCGCTCGAGGCCGTCGATCAAGGCGACTGGGACGACGTGATGCGCGTCAACGCGCGCGGGGTCTGGCTGTCGATGCGCTACGAGATCCCGGCGATGCTCAAGTGGGGCGGCGGCTCCGTGGTCAACCTGAGCTCGATCTACGGCGCGTCTGGGAAGCCTGCGCTCCACGCATACGTCGCGTCCAAACACGCGGTGCTCGGCATGACCCGCTCGCTCGCGCTCGAGTACGCGACGCGCGGCGTACGGGTGAACGCGATCTGCGCGGGTCTCACGCGCACCCCCGGCGTCGAACAAGCGGAGGCAGCGGTGCCCGAAGTCGTGGAGCAGCTTGTTTCGCAGCACCCGATGGCGCGCATGGCGAGCGTCGACGAAATCGCCTACGCGGCGCTATGGCTGTGCTCGGATGGCGCGAGCTACGTGACGGGGGCCGCGCTCCCGGTAGACGCGGGCTTCCTGGCCGTCTGAGCGGGCGCGCTCTCGCCCGCGCTCAGCCGATCCCGGTGCGCACATCGTCGATCGAGGCCCGACTCGGCTGCTCGCGCTCGAGCAGTCCGCGCACCCGGAATAGGCGCAGCGCGCGCAACGCCTCGGCGCGCCGCGCGGCCGGTACGGCCAGCGCCGCCTCCTCGCAGCGGGAGTGCACGTGGTAGCGATTGCGCCGCCCGGTCATCATGATGATCGTCGACAGCACCATGCGCTTCGCGGCCACGGCGAACCCGCTGCCCTCGAGCACCGTGTGATACGACAGGCACATCTCCGTGAAGCGCTCGAGCAGCTGCGCGATCGCCTCGCGCACGTGCTGCTCGGGCGCCTCCGCGTGCGGCGGCACGCGCGCGATGAAGATCACCGGCCCGAACGCCTCGTACACCATCTTGACCTCACGCTCGATCGCCTTGAGGTCGCGCAGCTCGGGCTTGCCCCACACCACGAGCACGACCCGCCAGCTCGACACGATCTCGCACGCCATCGCTCCCCCGCGCACGGTCATGGCTTGCCGTGTTCTGCGCAGTCTAGAGCCAATCCACGGGCAATCCTATGGATCTCGCTCGCCGCAAGCGCGCTTAGCATCCGATGATAGGAGGGTTTCACCCGCGCTTCTGTGCGAGCGATCGCGCGTACGCGTCGGACGTGTACGTGCACTGCGTGGTGACGCTCTGCGCGCCGCACGCGCACCGGAGCGGGACGCTCTCTCTCACCTGTCCGCGTCGACATGACGCACCCGGTCGAGGACGTTAGGCTAGCTCCATGCACGCCCTCGCCGGTCGCAAAGCTCCTCCTTCGCTGTGGGTCCACGTCCCGCGCCTCGTCAGCGCGTTCTTCACCGAAAGCCCGGACCCGACGCGCCCGGGCGAGCGGGTCGCGTTCGGGACGTCCGGCCACCGCGGCTCCTCCTTCACGCGCAGCTTCAACGAGGCGCACATCGCCGCGGTCACGCAAGCGGTGTGCGACCAGCGGCGCGAGCGCAAGATCGACGGCCCGCTATTTCTCGGCGTGGACACGCACGCGCTGAGCGAGCCCGCGCTCGAAGTCGCGCTCTCGGTGCTGGCGGCCAACCAAGTGCTGACCATGGTCGATGCCGCGCGCGGCTACACGCCGACGCCGGCCGTTTCGCACGCCATCCTGAGCTACAACCGCGGCCGCAGCGACGGGTTCGCCGACGGCATCGTGATCACGCCCTCGCACAATCCGCCCGAAGACGGCGGCTTCAAGTACAACCCGACGCACGGTGGCCCCGCCGACACCGACGTCACCAAAGACATCGAGAATCGCGCCAACCGCTACCTCGAGCAGGGCCTGCGCGGCGTCCAGCGCGTCACGGCGCAGCGCGCCTGGAGCGCGGAGACGACGCGCCGCCACGACTACGTCGACGCCTACGTGAGCGACCTCGAGAACGTGGTCGACATGGCCGCCATCCGGCGCGCCAAGCTCAAGCTCGGCGTCGACCCGCTGGGTGGTGCCAGCGTCGGCTACTGGGCGCCTATCGCGGAGCGCTACGGCCTCGAGTTGACCATCGTGCACGATTACGTCGATCCGACCTTCTCGTTCGTGCCGGTAGACCACGACGGCAAGATCCGCATGGACTGCTCGTCTCCCTCGGCGATGGCCGGCTTGGTCGAGCTGCGCGATCGCTTCGACGTCGCGTTCGGCAACGACGCCGACTGCGATCGACACGGCATCGTCACGCCCAAGGGCGGTCTGTTGAACCCGAACCACTTCCTCGCCGTCGCCGTCGACTACCTCGCGCGCCATCGGCCCGGGTTTCCCAGCGCGGCGGGGATCGGCAAGACCTTGGTCTCGAGCAGCCTGATCGATCGCGTGGCCGCGGCGCTCGGGCGGCGCTTGGTCGAGGTGCCCGTGGGCTTCAAGTGGTTCGTGGAGGGGCTGCGCAGCGGGACCTTGTTCTTCGGAGGCGAAGAGAGCGCGGGCGCCTCGTTTCTGCGCCGCGACGGCGGCGTATGGACCACGGACAAAGACGGGATGATCATGGATCTCTTGGCGGCGGAGATCCGCGCGGTCACAGGGCTCGACCCGTTCGAGCACTACCAGCGCCTGGCGCGCGAGCACGGGGCGCCCTTCTACGCGCGTCGCGACGTGCCCGCGACCCCCGAGCAAAAGGCGGTGCTCGGCAAGCTGGCGCCCGACCAGCTCGGCATTCGCACGCTCGCCGGCGACCCGGTGCGCGCTGCGCTCACCAAGGCGGAAGGAAACGGCGCGAGCATCGGCGGGCTCAAGGTGATAAGCGAGCGCGGCTGGTTCGCGGCGCGCCCGTCAGGCACCGAGAACATCTACAAGCTGTATGCCGAGAGCTTCGTCGACGAAGCCCACCTCGCGAGCATTCAGCGCGAAGCCGAGCAGATCGTCCACGACGCGCTCGCGCGCGCAGCGAAATAGCGCGCGTGCCGTCGACAGCGTCGCTCCGATCGAAACCTCACCCCGAGCGCCCAGCGAGCCGATGCGGCTTGACCGTCGGCACGTCCGCGCGCCAGGGTCATTGCCGAGCGCGGACCGCAGCGCATGATGCGCGGAGGTGGAGGTAACGTGACCGGAGGCGAGATCGACGCGCACATCGATTCATTGCGCGAGCTGTGGCTGACGGACAGCGATCTCGCCTTCTTGCGCCGCCTCGAGCCGGAGCTGCTCGGACGTATCGTGGGCGAGGTCAGAGCGCACGGCGAGCGGGTCCACGCCGGACAGCGCGCCATGTACGAAGCGTTGGCGCGTGCGAGCCGCTTCATCCCAAACTTCCTGCTCAGCAAGTTCTCGGGCGGGCTCGGCGCGTACGTGCTGGCGCGCATCACCGAGCACCTCGAGCCCAAAACCGCCGCCAGCCTCTCGCGCTCGTACGAGCCGGCGCTCTTGGCGGAGATCTCGCTCCATCTCCAGGCGGGCATGGTGGCGAGCATCGCCGCGCACACGAGCGTCGACACGCTTTTGGAGATCACGGACCTGCTGGCCAAGAAGGGCCTCTCGCGCCGGCTCGGTGAGATTAGCGACACGCTCGAGGAGAGCTTGCTGGCGAAGCTCGTGGAGCGCATGCGGGATCCGGAGCGCATCGCCGCCATCGCCGCGCACCTGCACGCGCTCGATAAGCTTCAGCGCGTCGCTCGCCGCCTCGACGTGTCGCGGCGAGAAGCCGTGGCCACTGCGCTCAGCGCGCGAGGCCACGCGCAGGCCGCCGCGGTGCTCACGGCCCTGCGCGCCTAGAGCGCCGAATCGCTTGAGTCCGTAGGGAACTCCAAGCATCTCGTCGCCAGCGCGCGAGCCCGCGCGCTGGTTCGAGCACGGAGCTCGTGCTGGCGGCGAAAGGCGCCGGAAATCGTGGGAATCAAGCGATTCGGCGCTCTAGCAAGAGAGCTGCTCGGCGTTGCGCTCGGCGTTGCTGCGGAAGGTCTCCTCGAGCTTGTCCGCCACGAAGCCCTCGAGCTTGCCGCCCACGAGCGGAATGCGCGCCGTGACCTCGAACGCCGACTCGTAATGGCAGCCGTTCGACGACGGCGCGAGCGTGCTCTTGCCGCGCACCTCGCCGGGGATCCCGCCGATGCTCACCTGGTATTCGGCCACCCACTGGTCTCCGTCGCGGCGCCAGCGCGTCTGCTCGACGATGCGGTTTTGCGGGTTGAACATGCGCTTGGCGAAGGCCGGTAGCTCGACCTCCTTGTCGCGCGCGACGACGACGCGCATGCCGTCCGGCAGCTCCTCGACCTGCACGTCCACGTTCTTTTCGCCCGCGGCTTCGCAGCGGCGGCGGAGGAAGTCGGGATCGTGCAAGAGCTTCGCCACCGTGTCCGGGTCGGTGGCGTATTCGTAAGAGATCCTGCGTGGTGTGGGCATGGTGCCGAACACTGACACAGCTCTGTACAGGGCGGAAGGGACAGCTTGTAGCCTCGGTGACCGAGTCGCTCTCTCTTCAACCGCCCGCGCCTGTGTACGACCTAACAGAGCGCAGCCAGACCCGACGCGACAGATAGAGGAAGCCAAGCGCGACGGCCAGCGAGGTACCGACCTGCGCCGCCGTGATGCGCCCGAGCAGCGCGAGCGCCGGGTACGTGGTCATCAGCGCGAGCGGCACCACGAACGTAAACAGCACCGCCAGCGCCCCGCGAAACACGCTCGACGGCCAGCGAGCCGCGTCGAACGTGCTGACGATCAGGTAGCTGAGGTTGTCGATCTTCACCACCCGAAAGGCCAGGCTCACGACCAAGATCCAGATGCCGTAGAGGATGGCCGCCGCGCAACCGAGGATCGCCGAGGCGAGCGCGAACGAGGCGAGCGAAGGACGCGCAGCGCCGTGCGCGAGCGCCCAACCCACCACGGCGAGCCCGGCCGGCACGTCCACGAGCCGCGGCAGGTCGAGCTTGGACGTCGACAGCAAGAACTGCGCGTCGACCGGCTTGAGCAGCAGGAAGTCGAGCGTGCCGGTGCGGATGTGTTCGACCACGTGCGTCAGCGAAGGCTGAATCACGCCCTGCAACACGCCCTTCAGCGCGATGAAGAAGCCGGCCACCAGCAGCGCCTCGTGCGCGCTCCAGCCCGCGACCCCGCTGCGCATCGAGAACAAGACCCAGAGCGGCACCAGCGCGCTCGCCGTCCAGAACAGCGAGAGCCCGCCTTGCAGCAAGAAGTCGAGGCGATACTGCAGCGAGAGCAGGGTCGCGGCTTTGACTTGGATGGCGAGCAGGGTCCCGTAGCGCCGCACGTTCATCCTCCGTAAGCCCCGAAGCGCCTCATGCCGGCGCGCCAGAGCGCGCTGACCAGCAGCGCGAACACCGCCACCCAGCTCCACTGCAGCGCGAGGTCTTCGAGCGCTTGTCCGCGCGGCTCCAACCCCAGCAGGTTTTCCACCGGAAACGCCAGCATCTGCCGAAACGGTAGGCGCGCGATGATCGCGCGCGCCGCGGGCGGGAAGAGCTCGAGCGGCATCACGTAGCCGGAGAGCACCGTGTACAGACCGAGCCAGAGATCGAACACGGCGATCGAGCTCTCCCAGTACAGCGACAAGGTGCCGATCGAGGCCATCGCCAAGAAGGTGAGCAAGAAGGCGCCGAGCAGGCTAAAGGGAACGATCAGCATCTCGACCCAATCGCCCGTGAGCACGCCCGCGCCGAGCCAGAGCAAGCTCGCCGTCGCGATCGGCGCGACCACCGCCAGCCGCAGCGGCAGCGCCGCGAGGTTTTCGGTCAAGTAGGTGACGAGCGGATGGACCGGTCGCAGGAGACGCTTCTGCAGCGTGCCCTGGCGCACCTCCATGTTCATCTCCCAGACCACCCAAGCGCCGGTCGCGAGGCGCACGATCAGCGTGGCCAAGAAGTAAGCCTGGAACTCGCGTTCGCCGAAGCGGCCGACCGGCGCCTCGCGCGCGACTTCCGCCCACAGCGCCAGCATGATGATCGGCATCGTGTAGGCGAGCACCCAGACCAAGAACTCGGCGCGATACGCCACCGACTCGGCCAGACCGATGCGAAGTAAGGTCGGAAGCGCGCGCAAGGTATGGACGAGCTGTCTCATGCCTCGACCGCCGCCGGCGCGACCTCGCTTCCCGCGGCGAACAGCGCCCCGAGCACCTCCTCGAGCGGCGGATCTTCGACCGTCAGGTCGACGACGGGAAGCTTGGCCAAGAGCCGTCCCACGACGCGCTGCAGCTGCGTCTGCGCGACCTGCAGCTGCGCCTCGCGCCCCTCGCACGAGATCAGACGCGCGCCCTCGAGTTCGAGATCGCGCCGCTCCACGTCCGCCCCGAGCACCACGCGCACGCGCTTCTCCGGCCGCAGCTTGCGCACGAGCTCTTGCAGCGGACCGTCGTAGACGATCAGACCGCGGTCGATCACGATGATGCGCGGGCAGAGCGCGGCCACGTCTTCCATGTAGTGGCTCGTCAAGATCACCGTCGCGCCGTGTTGCTCGTTGTAGCGCCGGATGAACTCGCGCACGGCGACCTGCATCGTGATGTCGAGCCCGATCGTGGGCTCGTCCAGGAAGAGCACGCGCGGGCGGTGCAGGAGCGCCGCGCAGAGCTCGCACTTCATGCGCTCGCCGAGCGACAGCTGCCGCACGGGCTTGCCCAAGAGCGGCTCGAGCTTGAGCAGCGCGACCAGCTCGTCGAGGGTGCGTCGGTAATCGCTGTGGGCGACGCCGTAGATCGCGCGGTTGAGCTCGAAGGTATCGAGCGGCGGCAGGTCCCAAAGCAGCTGCTGCTTCTGCCCGGCCACGAGCATGATCGACTTGAGAAAGGCCGGACTACGCTCGAACGGCACGTAGCCCGCGACGCGCGCCGTGCCGCGCGTCGGGTACAGCAAGCCCGAGAGCATCTTCAACGTGGTGGTCTTGCCGGCGCCGTTCGGTCCGAGAAAGCCGACGCGTTCGCCGGCCGCGATCGAGAAGCTGATGCCGTCCACCGCGGGGACGCTGCGGTACGAGCGGCGCAACAGCGAGCGCAGCGCGGCCAGCACGCCCGGCGCGCGCTCGTGCACTCGATAATGCTTCACCAGCCCCGCCACCTCGATCACGGCGGAGTTGTACCGCGCAGCCGGGGCTCTCGCCGCGCTCACTTCTTCTGCAGCGCGGCCGCCAGCTTGTCGCCCAGCGTGCCGAGCTTCGCCGAGCCTTGCACCTGGGCGCGATAACCGTCGAACGCGGCGCGCTCCTCGTCGTCCTTGACCGCACGCAACGAGAGCTTGAGCTTGCCTTCGCCGGTCTCGAGCACCTTGGCGGTCAGCTTCATGCCGAGCGGGAAGAGCTTGCGATGATCCGCGCCGCGCGCCGTGCCGAGCTCGCTGTTCGGGATGAGCCCGCGCCCGGCGCGGCCGCGCGTGCCCTCGAGCTGCAGGAACACGCCGTACGACTCCACTCGGTCGACCGCGCCGCGCACCAGCGATCCGACGGCGGTGGCGGGCGCGAGCGCGGCCGCGCCCACCTCGAGCTCGTCGGGTGCCGGCGCGAGCGCGATTTTGTGCGCCGCTTTGTCGACCGAGCGCACGACCACGTTCAGCACGTCGCCCAGCTTGAGCGCATCGCCCGCGTGCGCGACCTTGCCGCCGAGCTCCGACACGTGCAGCAGTCCCTCCACGCCTGGGGCGAGCCGCACGAAGCCGCCGAAGTCGACCACGCGCACCACTTGTCCGCGCAATACGCGCCCGATGGGAGCCAAAGCGTCGATCTGGTCCCACGGATCCTGGGAAAGCGACTTGAGCGAGAGCGTGATCTTGCGGATCTTCTCGCCGCGCTTGTCGAGCAGCCCCTCTTTGAGCTCGAGGACCTGTACTTCCACCGCATCGCCCGGCGAGAGCACGCCCGCGGCCGTGGCGCTGCGGTCGTACGAGAGCTCGGCGTTCGGCACGAGCCCTTCCACGCCTCCCAGATCGACGCAGGCCCCGAACTCACG
>CAZYWR010000853.1:0-5799 GCA_964651185.1 uncultured Polyangiales bacterium | reverse complement strand
TGCGCGATGCCGGGATGGACGCGACCGTGCCGGACAACGATGCCTCCCTCGGCGACGCAAGCCTGATGGACGCGAGCGCGATGGATGCATCGCCCGAAGCCGGCGAGAGCGACGCAGCGAGCGCGGGCGACGCGGGCAGCTCGAAGGATGGCAGCGAGCCCGATGCGGGGACGGACGCCGACGCCACAACCTCCGAGTGATGGCGTACGCCAGCGACGCCTTCGACAGGCGTCCGCCGCAAACAGAGGGGCGCTCGTCTCAGCGCTTGCCGTACTGCAGGACCTTACCCTTGCGCTGCGCCAAGATGTACGACTCGAGCGCGCGCATGCGCGGGTCGTCCGAGGAGAACGGGGTGCCGCGGACGGGGTGCTGGATACACCAGTTGATCATGTCGCGCAGCAGCGCGACGCGGCCGAGCTGGACTTGATACTTCGGGTACGTCTCCGGGTGCGTATTGGCGGCGTGCGGGTGGCACATGTCGCACGAGACGCCGATCGTGCTGCCGAGCTGGTCGGCGTTGTGGAACACCGCCGAGCCGGCGGCCGCGACCCGTTCGGTTTCGGCCTTCCACAACGCCACGTCTTGCTCGGTCACGAGGCCGTAGGTGTGCCCCTCCACCATGCCGATCAGCTCTTTGTTTTCGGCTGCAGGTTGCAGGGTGTGGCGCTCGCGTTCTTCGGCCTCCCAGTTGCTGTTCGGGTTTTTGCGCAACCACCCGCTCATCAGATTGCCGGCGATCGCGGTGCCCGGCGTGCCTTCGGGCACGGCGGTCGTGGTCTTGCCGTCGCAGAGCGTGACCTCGACGGTCGCGCCGGCCGCCGCATCCGCTGCGCTCTGCGCGCGCGGAGCTCGTGGTTCGCTCGGCTTGGGGGCGGTCTTCTCGCCGCGGGCGCGCACCGCGTGGGCCAGTGTGACGATAGCTGCGCGCAACGCGTGCGTGTGGGCGTGACCTGGCGCGCGCCAGCGCGCGCCGCGAAGGTTCGCATCGGCACAGATGGCGTGTGTGAGGGCGTGTCCAGGCGTGCAGCAGCGCGCGCCGCGAAGGTTCGCATCGGCACAGGGGGTCATGTCTCCTCCAGCTCCTCAGTAGCTCGTCAGCTTGGGCACCGGCGGCTTGTCCTTTGCGCCCTTGGTCGCCATGTAGTTCTTGGTGATCGTGACCGGGTTGCGGTTCCAGAGGTTGTAGACCTTGTCGATGAGCCCGTCGGTATGGACCACCATCGAGCCGTTTCCACAACCGTCGTTGGGATCGAACGGATCGGGACGATCCATCTGAAGGGTCAGCTCCGGCATGCCTTCCGGGGCGTAAGGCCAAGGCCAGGCGGTGGACAGCATGCCGTGGAAGTAGATGTTGCCGATCCGGTTCGTCAGCAGCTGGTGCGTGTGGCCGTGGATCACGGTGACCGAACGCTGACGCTTCAAGATGGCCTGCACCTGCTCCGCGTCGTCGGTCCAGAAGTTCCAGGGCTCGTACAGTTTGTAGAGCGGCGAGTGGGAGAACACGATCGTCGGCGTGGCGGGAGACACCTTCTGCAGATCGGCTTGCAGCCAGGCGCGCTGCTCCTCGCCGACGGTAAACCGCGTCTGCACGCCGTTGTCGAGCCCGGCGACGGTCTGCATGCGCTCCATCGGCGTCAGCTTGCGCTGCGTCCAGAAGTCGGGCTCCACCACGCTGTTGAGCGCGACGAAGTGCACCCCCTTGTGATCGAAAGAGTAAGTGGGTTCGCCGAACAGCTGGCGCCACTTCTCGCCCATGTCGAAGTACCAGTCGTGCTCGCCGACCATGATGCGCAGCGGCGCCTTGAGATTCTTGAGGATCTGCGCGCCGAGCTCGAGCTCCTTCGGCTGACCGAGCTGCGCCAGGTCGCCCCCGTAGAGCACGAAGTCGGGCTGCGGATTCATCGCGTTCACGTCCTCGACCGCGCGCATCAGCGCATTCACGAAGCGATCGTTGACCGTGCGATCATACAGGTGAGAATCCGAGATGTACGCGAAGCGAAAGCCCTCGTCTTTGCCCGGCGCCTGCGCGTGCGCGACGCGGACCGGTTGAAACGAGTGCGGCGGCAACAGCCCGCGCGCAGCCACGATGCCGGCGGCCGCCGCCGACACCTTCATGAACGCGCGGCGGTCGAGGCGGGCGAGCGCACGGTAGAGCTGTTCGCGCTCCTCCATGTGCTTGGTCTCGATGCTCTTCGCTCCTAAGAACTTTTTCGGGCGGTCCATGGGCTCACCTTCCACTCTGTAGGCGACGTTCGAACAGCAACACCTTGCGCATGGCCAGCGCGTCATCGCGGAACGGCCGCTTGCTGTTCGCGATCTCGCGCTGGCGCTTGAGCTCGGCATCGTTCTGCTCGCGCAGACGATCGTCGGTGAGCGAGAACAAGAAGGCGACCAACTGGTCGATCTCGCGCTCGCTCAAGGCGAGCGGCTCGATGCCACCGTCGAGGTAGGGGTTGGCCTCGCCGCCCTTGTTGTAGTGATCGATCACGTCCCATAGGGTCGTCAGCGATCCGTCGTGCATGTAGGGCGCGCTCACGCCGATGTTGCGTAGCTGTTCGGTCTTGAACGCGCCGATGTCGGAGCGATTCTTGGTCACGACGAAGCGCCCGAGCTCGGAGAGGTCGCTCTCCAGCGCGAGCTTGTCTTGGGCTTCGCGCGAGTCATCCGCGGCCAACGTGCTGAGCGCCTTCTGCGCCAGCTCCTCGAAGTTCTGATGGCGCGCCGAGACGCCGATGTTGTGAAAGCGGCTGTCGCTGCCGATCGGGTTCGAACCGCTCAGCTGGTGGCAGGCGGTACAGCGCGCCTTGCCGTCGAACAGCGTCCAGCCGGCGCGCGCGTCGTCGCTCAACGCCCCGGCGTCGCCCGCGAGGAAGCGATCGAAGGGCGCGTCCAAGAACACGAGCGTGCGCTCGAAAGAGGCGATCGCGCGCGCGATGTCCTCGTAATTCAAGTCGCGGCCGAACGCCGCGCGAAATTCGGCCTGGTAGCCGGCGTCCCCGGCGATCGCCTTCACCGCGGCCTCGGGGCTCGGCTGTCCCATCTCGATCGGATTCACGATCGGAAGCTTCGCCTGATCCTCCAGGGTCTGCGCTCTGCCGTCCCAGAACATGGTATAGAAAAAGAGCGCGTTCATGGTCGTGGGCGAGTTCCGGCGGCCGATGCTGTCGCCGATCCCCTCGGACAGCGGCCGCTGATCCGTGAAGCCGCGGCTCACGTCGTGGCAGGTCGCGCAGGCGACCGTGCCGTCGCGCGATAGCCGTAGGTCGAAGAAGAGCTTCTTGCCGAGCGCCACTTGCGCTTCCGTGCCAGGGTTGTCTTGGGGCACGAGCGTCGCGAAGAAAGCCGGCGCGACGCCCTTCGGCGGGGCGACCTGCTTCGGCAGCGCGAGCGCCGTGATCTGCTCCCGCTGCCGCTCCATCGCGAGCGCGCCGTGCGGCCCGCGCGGGCCCGCTTGCTGCTGCGCCGATGATCGCCGCAAGAGCGATCCGACACTGGCCGCGCTCACGATGGTAAGACAGACGGCAGCGATATGGCAGCCGCGCTTGGTCATCCTCGGGGTCATGTCTCCTCCGGACTGCTGTCGTGGCCCGCGCTCCTCGCGCGGTGACATCGAGCACGCGCCAGGCGCGCCGTTTCGAGCTCGCAGGGCAACGCACACCCCGCGCACGCGCAACACGTACCGCAAACACCGGCTCGCGTGCGAGGTGCACGGCCCACACCCGGAGTAATGCCTGCCTCGCGCGCGAAGGGAACAACAATCTTCCAATCGCCCCGATAGCTCATCACTATCAGAACCGATCACGCCCGCAGAGGGCGCCAGGCACGATCCTGCATATCTACACGCGGGGCCCGCCGCCGCGGAAGGCGTATCTGGCGGGATCCGTGCTGACGGCCGGGTGCGCCGCGCGCTCTCGTCGCGCGAGGGTCGGGGCCGCCTTGCTCATCGTACTCCGCGAGCGCTAACTTTCCAGCAGCGCCACAGCCCAAGAGAGGGTCCCATGTACAAGACGAAAAACGATCTCCCCGAAGCAGTGCGTACGAAAGTCGCCGCGCTTTGCAACGCGCGCCTGGCCGAGGCCATCGACCTTCAGACGCAGTGCAAGCAAGCCCATTGGAACGTGAAGGGGCCGAACTTCATCGCGCTCCACGAGCTCTTCGACAAGGTCAACGAAGACGTCGAAGACTACATCGATTTGATCGCCGAGCGCGTCATCCAGCTCGGCGGCATCGCGGAGGGGACCGCGCGCATGATCGTGAAGCGCTCGAGCCTCCCCGAGTATGCGGCGACCGGCGGCAACGGAAGCGAGCACGTCGAAGCGCTGTCCTCCGCGCTAGCCGCCTTCGGCGCGCTCGCGCGCCAGGCCATCCAGACCAGCAGCGAGCTCAATGACGCCGACACCGGGGACATCTTCACGGAGATCTCCCGCGGCGTCGACAAGTGGCTGTGGTTCGTCGAGGCGCACCGGCAAGCCGATCGCTGATCGCCGATCGACCGCGCCGGCCGTTCAGCTCTGGCGCTTGCGCGGCACCTTGGCGCCGGCACGGCGCGCCTCCGAGAGGCCGATCGCGATCGCTTGCTTCGGGTTTTTCACCTTCTTGCCGGAGCGCCCCGACTTGAGCTGGCCGTGCTTCATCTCGTGCATCGCGCGCTCGACCTTCTCCTGGCTCTTGGGGCCATAGCGCCGTTTCGAGGCCCGCTTCTTGGTCGCGCCCTTCTTGGTCGCGCCCTTCGCGGGCCCGCGCGTCGAATGCGCGCTGCTCGAACGCGTGCTGCGCTTCTTGGTCGCGCCTTTGCTCGCGCTGGGCCGCGCCTTGCTGGCGCGCCCCGCGCGTGGCTGCCGCGCTCCGCTCGACTTCTTCTTGGTCGCCCTGCTCGACTTGCTTGCTGCACGGGCGCGCTTGCTAGCCATGGAACCCCCTCGGTCTGCAGACCCGAAGTTAGTATCGGTCTGCAGACCCACGTCTGCAACCCGCGTGTGCGTGTCGCGAATCGCCTCACCCGGCATCTCCGCCACGCAGCGCGAGCTCTCAGCCCGGCGAAGCGCGCCGGGCTGAGAGCTGCACGCCATCTTCGACCCGATCGCTCGGGTAGAGCACGACCTCGTCGCCGGGCGCGAGGCCGCTCTTCACCTCGATCCAATCGGGAGTCCGCGCGCCGGTTTGGACCGTCGCCTTGTGCGCCTTGCCGCCGCGCATGAGGAACGCCCGCCAGGCTCCGCCCTCGCGAAAGAGCGCGCTCGTGGGGGCGACGACGGCGCTTTCGATCTTGGTGACTTGGATGTGCGCCTCGACCCGGTACCCGTCGCCGAGCGCCCGCCAGCGGCTGGGATCGTCTACGAGATCGAGTACGATCGGCACGCGCTGCTCTTCGACGCCGAGCGCGCTGCGGGTCGTGAAGGCCGACGGCTCCTTGCGGCGCACGCGCGCGGACAGCGGGTAATCGCCGCCCCAGCGCTCGATGCGCGCCGGCGAACCGACCGCGATGCGCACCGCGTCGGTGCTGAGCACGTCCACGACGATCTCGAGCGCGCGCGGGTCGCCGATCTCGAGCAGAGGCGTGCCCGGCTGCACCAGACCCGCGCTCTCTTGGTTGACGTGCAGCACCTCGCCACGCACGGGCGCCACCACGGTGAGCTGGCCCCCTTCCGCGCTGCGCTCGCCGCGCGCGGAGGCGAGCGCCGCCTGCGCCGCCGCGAGCTCGTTGGCGGCCACGCGCTCGCCGAGCTGGGCCGAGGCGAGCTCTTCGCTGGCGGCGCGCTCTTCGTACTCGGCCTGTTCGAGCGCCTGCTGGCTGGTGCC
>CAZYWR010000852.1:0-4379 GCA_964651185.1 uncultured Polyangiales bacterium | reverse complement strand
GCTCGAGCTCTATCGCGACGGGCTCTCGTACCTGGTCAACAGTCTGTCCAGCAATGCGGCGATCGCGGCTCCGCAGGCGGTAGACAGTCAGGGGCTCTTGTTCCGCATCCGGCTGAGCGACTACGGATGGACGGCGAGCACGTGGGAGCGCATCGTCAGCGGCTATCCCTACGCGGTCACTTACAACCCGGACTCGCGCACCTTTCCGGTCGAAGAGGGGAACGCCGACCAGCTCCGTCAGCTCACGGGCACGGACACACCTTACATCCAAGCGGACTGGTTCTTCTCGCAGGCGATTCGTCCACCCTTGTACTACGACCTGCTGGGCACGCCCGGGACGCTGGCGCAGCTCGAGGACGCGCTCGGCATCGACATCGCCGCGAACATCGCGAACGACGACGTGGTGCGCGCGGGCTTTCAGGACTCGGGCCCCTCCAGCTACAACCGCGTGATCGAGCGCCACTCGCTCGGCGACGTGCGCGGCGCGCTCTGGCTGACCTACGACTTCGCGGCCGGCGCGGGCACCTCGAACGTGTTGATCCACCCGCGCGACTTCCGCGCCTCGAGCAGTGAGATCCTGTGGAACCTGCCGAACGGCCTGTACGCGTACATGATCGTGGACGGGCGCGGGACGCGGCTCGACAAGGCGCCCAACAACGCGGTGCAAGATCCCAACGCGCGCGACCAGGCGCTCGAGACCGGGATCTCGTGCATCAGCTGCCACACCGACGACGGCGTGATTCCGCGCGACGACGAGGTGCGCAAGGCAGCCATGGTGAGCAACTCGAATTCAGCCGATCTCGACGAAGTCCTGAAGATCTACGTCGATGACGACACGCGCAACGCGGTGTTCGCCGCGGATCAGGCGCGCTACCAAAAGGCGCGCGCGGCGACGCGCGTGTCGGCCTTCGTGGACGTGAGCGCGCACGTGCTCGACAATGCCTACGTGGGGCTCATGGGGATGAAGGACATCGCGGGCGTCGTCGGCATCCCGAGCGACAAGCTCTCGGCCGCGATCACCGCCAGCCCGCGCATCTTTGCACCCGAGTTCCTGGCGCTCCAGGCGGTCGGCACCCGCGTGCCGCGCGAGACCTTCGACACGCTGTTCTCCGACCTGGTGGCCGCCCTCGGGCTCGGCCAAGCGCGCGCGCAGCCCTGAGCGCTTCGTTACTCGGCGCGCGGCGTCCAGCGCAACACCGGTTTGCGGGCCGCGCGCGTCTCGTCCAGGCGGCGCAGGCGCGTGAGGTGGGGGGCGCCCTTGACCAGCTCGGGCTGCTCTTCCGCCTCTTTGCGGATGGCGCCGAGGGCGTCGACGAACTCGTCCAGCGTCTGCTTCGTCTCGGTCTCGGTCGGCTCGATCAGCATCGCGCCCTTCACCACGAGCGGGAAGTAGACCGTCGGGGGATGATAGCCGTAGTCGAGCAGACGCTTGGCGACATCGAGCGTGGTGACGCCCGTGGCCTTCAGGTACTTGTCGGAGATGACCACCTCGTGCATGCACGAGCGCTGGTAGGCGACGTGCCAGGCATCGCCGAGCCGTGCGCGTAGGTAGTTGGCGTTGAGCACGGCGAGCTCCGTGGCCTGCTTGAGGCCCTCGGCGCCGAGCTCGCGCAGGTACGCGTAGGCGCGCACCATCATCCCGAAATTGCCGTAGAACGTGCGCACCCGCCCGATGCTCTGGGGCCGCGCGTATTCGAGGTAGAAGCTGCCGTCCGGGCGCTTTTCGACCGTGGGTGCCGGCGCGTAAGGGCCGAGCACGGCTTTGTAGGCCACCGGTCCGCAGCCGGGGCCGCCGCCGCCGTGCGGCGTCGTAAACGTCTTGTGCAGGTTGAACTGCATCACGTCGATGCCGAGATCGCCCGGCCGCGTGCGCCCCATCAGCGCGTTCAAATTCGCGCCGTCGCCGTACACGAGGCCGCCGCGCTCGTGGATCATCGCGGCGATGCGCGGCAGCTCGCTCTCGAACAGGCCGACCGTGTTCGGGTTGGTGATCATCACCGCGGCCACGTCGTCGTCGATGTACGGCGCGAGCGCGTCGGCCGACACGATGCCGTCTTCGCCCGCCGGAAACGAGACGGCCGTGAAGCCGTTGAGCGTGCACGAGGCCGGGTTGGTGCCGTGCGCGGTGTCGGGGATGAGCACCTTGCTCGGGCTTCGGCCTTGGTCGCGGTGGTGCGCCCGGATCATCATCAGCCCCGCCAGTTCGCCCTGGGCGCCGGCCGCCGGCTGCAGCGAGACGCGGTCCATCCCGCAGATCTCGGCGAGCCCGCGTTCTAGCCGATGCATGAGCTCGAGCGCGCCCTGGATCAGCCGTTCTGGCGCGTAGGGGTGCAGCCGGGCGAAGCCGGGCAGGCGCGCCGCCCACTCATTGATCTTCGGGTTGTACTTCATCGTGCACGAGCCGAGCGGGTACATGCCCAGGTCGATCGCGAAGTTTTGCTGGCTCAAGCGCACGAAATGGCGAAACGCCTCCGGCTCGCTGACCTCGGGCAGGGGTGTGGGCTCGGCGCGATAGGCCGAACCGAGCAGCGCCTGCGCGTCGACCGCCGGGACGTCCATAGGCGGCAGGCTGGCGCCGCTCCGGCCGGGACTACCGCGCTCGAAGATCAACGATTCATCGAAGGCCACACCAGACCGGACAGAAGACGGCATGCAAACCTCAAAACGAAGTAGCGCGCGCACTGTATGGTACAAGGGCATTCGTGTCGATGGCACCCATCTCCTGGTCCGCGCGCTGTTCGGCCTCGGTCTCTGCTCGCGCGCTGGCGCTCGCGGCGCTGGGGTCGTGGTTCCTAGCCGCTTGCGGCGCCGGCCCGTACGGATTCTCGCGCACGTACGAGCCGCTCATGTCGGAGCGCGGCCACTTCGACAGCGCGCAGGAGCTCCCTTACGAAGACGTCAAGCGGGCGCCCTACGATTACAAACAGACAGAGATCGCGTGGTTTGGCGTGGTCACCGGCGTCAAGGAGCAGCCCGACGGGCACACGCTGCTCAAGCTGTCTTACCGCGTGCATCAGGCTCGGCACCTGTGCAGCGATGAGTATCAGGATTCATGCCGGCTCACGGTTTCGGAGTCGTCGCCGGGCGAGTTCGTCGCGCGCGTCAAGCTCCACGACAACGAGAAGAGCGGCAAAGAGCGCGTCTGGCCCGGTTCGCTGATGAAGATCTACGGCAAGCCGACCGGCGACGTGGAGGAGGGCGGCGAGCCGGTGATCGACACGATCTATCACCGCCACTGGCCCCACGGCTATTACGTGACCACGGCGCAGCGCGCGGCGATGAAGCGCTGAGGACGAGGCGCTGGCCGGAGGCCCTGCGCCGCGCGGGCGCCAAGCCGGCTCTACGGCTGCTGCGCGATCAGCGCGCGCACGACCACGCTCGCGCAGGCCAGGCCGAACGCGCCCGTCACGAACGCGGCGCTCCCCTCGATGCGGCTGCGCCGCTCGCACGTGTGCAGGCCGTTGTCGCCGTTGGGGCAGACGCAGCGAAAGCCCTGGCCGCGATCGTAGCCGACCGGACTCGGATCGATGGGCGGCTCCTCGCTGAACACGGCCGTCACGCCGATCGGCCGGTCGCCTTCGAGCTCGAGCTCGTGGTGTTGGCGCAGGAGCTTGCGCACGTGGCGAGCGAGCGGATCGGTGTGCGTCTGCGCGAGGTCGGCGGTGCGCACGCGCGTCGGGTCGAGGCGCGCGGCCGCGCCCATGGAGGAGACGAGCGGCAAGCCGCGCGCGAGACAGGTGGCGATCAGGTGCGCCTTGGCGGTGAGATTGTCGATCGCGTCGACGACGAAGTCGATGGGCGCTCGCAAGAGCTCGGCGCTGCTCGCCGCGTCGTAGAACCTCGGCACCGCGGTGATCTCGGCGCTCGGGTGCACGAGGCGCAGGCGCTCCGCCATCACCTCGACCTTCTGTCTTCCGACGTTGCCCTTGAGCGCGTGCAGCTGGCGGTTGACGTTCGTGATGCAGATTTCGTCGAAGTCGACCAGCGTCAGCTTGCCGACGCCGCTGCGCGCCAGCGCTTCGGCCGCGAACGACCCGACGCCGCCCATGCCGAACACGATCACGCGCGCGTCGAGCAGGCGCGCCAGTCCGGGCTCCGTGAAGAGGCGCGCCGCGCGATCGAAGCGGCGGTGGGTGCGGTACGCGGTCTCGACCTCACCCGCGTCGGTACGTGCTGATTGCGGCATCGCCTCAGGCTAGCAGCTCGCGCCCGCGAGCGCGTAGGCCAGCGCGGGACGGTTCGCCAGGAAGCGCCGGCTGTCCACGTCGCGCCGGCGCCGTGCCGCGCGCTCACCCTGCGCGCGCGAGGGAGCCGCCGAACAGGGCGAGCGCGTTCTCCGTAGTCGCGCGCACCAGCTGCTCGTAGCGCTCGCCGCGCAG
>CAZYWR010000851.1:0-2490 GCA_964651185.1 uncultured Polyangiales bacterium | reverse complement strand
AGCTCCTCTTCGGAGTTCGACAGTCCGCGTGCACGAGACGAAGAAAAGATCGAACCGCCGGCTCCGCGCGAGCGTCCAGCGGCGGCGCCGAGCTCGTCCAGCGCTGATCGAGCGGCGGCGACGACTCCATCGGGCACGGTGCCGCCGACAGGCGCGTACGCCGGGACGGATGCAGGGCCCAACGCCCGTTCGTTGGGTCGTGCGGTCACGCGCGACCGCGCGCTGCAGGTCACCGCGCCGGAGCGCGCGCGCCGCCCTTCCCATGCGAGCAGGTCGAGCGCGGAGACTGCGCCCGAACTGCCGGAGATCTCGACCGAGAATCCCTATCGCTGACCGGCAACTAGGGCCTGTGCTGCGCGTCGCCGGACGCGCCCGCATCCGCGCGCGGACCCGGTCGCGATGTCAGTGCCGGTCCTGCGACATGGAGCGAGATCGCCAGGCGTCCCAACGCGCTCGCCAGCTCCGCGAGCGAATGGAGAAACACGAGCGGCAGCACACCGATGTCGGGCACCTGCGGCGCGGAGGCCGGAGCTTCCCTCCGATGCGCGCGTGCGGGCGCATCGCTGGGTTCGCTCTCGCGCGGCCGGCGCGCGATGCTTGCGCGTTCATCGTCGCGAATCATGTCGACCCTCCTCGCGCGGCGTTTCGACGATGCGTTCATTCTGCCTCCGCTGGCTGTGCTGGAGCGCTCCAGCAACGCTTTGTCACAAAGGCGCCGAGGAGCGGCTGCGTGCGTTTGCGCGGCAGGCTCTTCGCCCGCTGGCGGCGCCCGCGTCTTCGAGTAACTTCGCGCGCTATGGCCCTCGACGATGACTTCCTCGCCGCCAAAGCGCGCACCGAACAGCTGCGCAAGATGCCCGCGAACGAAGAGCTGCTCGAGCTCTACGCGCTGTACAAGCAGGCCACGCAGGGCGATGTGCAGGGCACGCGACCGGGGATGCTCGATTTCAAGGCGCGCGCCAAGTACGACGCCTGGGCGAAGCGCGCCGGCATGCCCAAGGACGGCGCCAAGCAGGCTTACATCGCGATCGTCGCGCGGCTCGCGCAGCGCTACGCGTAGCTCAAGGCTCCGTCGATGAGAGCTCGGAGCCGTCTTCGCTCAGCGCGCTCGCGCGCAGCCCGAGCCGCGCCACGAGCCGCTGCAGGAAGCGGCGGTTCACGCCCGCGAGCTCGGCGGCGCGCGTCACGTTGCCGCCCGTCTTGTTGAGCATGCTGCGCACGTAGATGCTCTCGAAGCTCTCGGTCCAGGCCTGGCGCGCGTCCTTCAGCGGCAGGTGCAGCGGCACGATGCGCTCGAGCGCGGCGTCCGGCACGGGCAGCGCGGGCGCCTCGAGGGCGTTGCGCGCGGGCTCGCTGACGAAGCCGAGCGACACGCTGCGTTCGATGAAGTTGCGCAGCTCGCGCACGTTACCCGGCCAGGCTCGATGGCTGAGCTGCTGAAGGAACGACTCCGGCAGCTGCGCCTCGGCGCCTGCGAAGCGCGCGTAGAAGCGTTGCGCGAGCAGCGGGATGTCTTCGCGCCGCGCGCGCAGCGGCGGCAAGCGCACCTCGATCACGGCCAGCCGGTAGTACAGATCTTCGCGGAACGTGCCCTGATTCGCGCACGCCGCGAGCGAGCGGTTGGTGGCCGCCACGACGCGCACGTCGATCGGCCGCTCGCTGTTGCTCCCCACGCGGCGGATCGAGCGCGCCTCGAGCGCGCGCAAGAGCTTCGCCTGCACCGACAGCGGCATCTCGCCGATTTCGTCGAGGAACAGCGTGCCGCCGTGCGCCTCCTCGAATACGCCCTTGCGGTCGCCCACCGCGCTGCTGAAGGCCCCGCGCACGTGGCCGAATAGCTCGCTCTCGATCAGGTTCTCCGGGATGGCGCCGCAGTCGACCGGCACGAAGGGGCCGCGCGCGCGCGGCGACGCAGCGTGCAGGGAGCGCGCGGCGACGTCTTTGCCCGTGCCCGTTTCGCCCTCGATCAGCAGGGTGGCGTCGCTCTGCGCGACGCGTTCGAGCACCGCGTAGACGCGTCGCATCTCGAGGCTCTCCCCCAGGAGCTCACCGAACGCGCGCTGGGCCGAGATCGGCAAAAACGAGGGCGCGCCGGTGGCCTCGATGCGGAACGCGCTGTGGCCGACCCGCACCGTGGCGCCCGGACGCACCTCGCCCTCGCGCAGGCGCACGCCTTCGACGTAGGTCCCGTTGGTGCTGCCGCAGTCTTTGATCAGCACGCATTCGGGGCGCACGCGCAGCTCGCAATGCGCGCGCGACACGGTCGGGTCGGCCAGCGCGAGCTGATTGCCGGCCGCGCTCCCGATGCGCGCGAGACCGTCGTGTACGGGAACGCGCAGTCCGCGCGTGGGCCCCTCGATCACGACGAGCTCGATCGCCAGCACCTTGAGTCCGGGCGATCCGATGCGAATGGGCGCCGTCGCGACCCGCAGCACGTTTTCCATGCCACCTCACAAAGCGAAGCAATAAGTGCGCACCACTCTACTGCGC
>CAZYWR010000850.1:0-4224 GCA_964651185.1 uncultured Polyangiales bacterium | reverse complement strand
GTACGCGCGCCTGTGTGGCAGGCGACTGTGCGCGCGCGTTTGGGTCCCGCGCCCGGCGCGTTGTACGCCGGCAAAAGTTCCGGGCTGCGCCGGGTTTGCCGACCGGCGGCGCGCGGTCATGATCGGGCCCATGTTGGTGCTGATCGGCTCCCCTGCCCTGTCGCGCGCGCGGCTCGACAAGCGCCTGGCCGCCCTGCGCGAGAAGAACCCGCGCGTGTGCGCCGCGAGCGCCTTGTTCGTGCATTGGATCGACCTGGCAGGCGAGCTCACCGAGCGTGAACGCCACAAGCTCGAGCAGCTGCTCCGTTACGGTCCACGGGCGCCCATGCCCCAAGCCCCGCAACCAGGGCGCGAGCTGTGGGTGGTGCCGCGCTTCGGCACCATCTCGCCCTGGTCGTCGAAGGCCACCGACATCGCGCGGCTCTGCGGCCTCGCGCAGGTCAAGCGCATCGAGCGCGGTGTGGCGTGGACGATCGCGGGCCCCATCGACGACGAACCCGCGCTCTCGCGCGCCCTGCACGACCGCATGACGGAAAGCGTGATCACCGGTCCGTCGCCGGCCGAGGCGGCGGCGCGCCTGTTCGAGCACGCGGCGCCGCGTCCGTTCGCGACCGTGCCCGTTCTCGGCGAAGGACGCGCCGCGCTCGAGCGCGCCAACCGCGCGCTCGGACTGGCGCTGGCCGAAGACGAGATCGACTACCTCGTGGCCGGCTTCCGCGAGCTCGGGCGGGACCCGAGTGACGTCGAGCTGATGATGTTCGCGCAGGCCAACAGCGAGCACTGCCGCCACAAGATCTTCAACGCCGAGTTCACGATCGACGGCCGCCCCCAGCCGGACTCGCTGTTTCGCATGATCCGACGCAGCACGGAGGCGAGCCCCCAGGGCGTGCTCTCCGCGTATCGCGATAACGCCGCCGTCATCGCGGGCGCCAGCGCGGGCCGCTTCGCGCCCGATCCGGACACGGGCGAGTACCGCAGCGTGCACGAGCCCATGCCCATCCTGATCAAGGTGGAGACACACAACCACCCGACCGCGATCTCGCCCTACCCCGGCGCTGCGACCGGCTCGGGCGGCGAGATCCGCGATGAAGGCGCGACCGGCCGCGGCGGCAAGCCCAAGGCCGCGCTGACCGGCTTCAGCGTCTCCAATCTGCGCTTGCCAGGTGCGCTGCGGCCGTGGGAGCTCGACGCGCACGCCGGCGATGCCATGCGTGGGCAACGTGCCGAGGCGGGCTACGGGAAACCGGGACGCATCGCCAGCGCGCTCGACATCATGATCGACGGGCCGCTCGGCGGGGCTGGGTACAACAACGAGTTCGGCCGGCCCGCCCTGGGCGGCTATTTTCGCAGCTTCGAGCTGGCGCTCGGCGATGGCCAGGTGCGCGGCTACCACAAGCCGATCATGGTCGCCGGCGGCTTCGGCCACGTGCGCGAGCCGCACGTGGAAAAGCGCGCCATCCCCGCCGGATGCCCGCTGGTCGTGTTGGGCGGCCCGGCCCTGCTGATCGGACTCGGCGGCGGCGCCGCTTCCTCGCTCGCGCAAGGGACGAGTGAAGAGGAGCTCGACTTCGCCTCCGTGCAGCGCGACAACGCCGAGCTGCAGCGGCGCTGCCAGGAGGTGATCGACCGCTGCACCGAGCTCGGCGCTGACAACCCCATCCTCTCGATTCACGACGTCGGCGCCGGCGGGCTCTCGAACGCGCTGCCGGAGTTGGTTCACGAGTCGGGGCGCGGCGCCCAGATCGCGCTGCGCGCGGTACCGAACGCCGAGCCCGGCATGTCGCCGCTCGAGCTCTGGTGCAATGAAGCGCAAGAGCGCTACGTGCTCGCGGTCGACCCGGCCGGGCTCGCGCGCTTCGAAGCGTTGTGCCGGCGCGAGCGCGCGCCCTATGCGGTCGTGGGGACAGCCAGCGGCGACGGCGCGTTGCGCGTGGAAGACGGCCACTTCGGCAAGCGCCCGATCGACCTGCCGCTTTCGCTCCTGCTGGGCAAGCCGCCGCGCATGCGACGGACCGCCGAACGCACGCGTCCCGCGGCCCAGCCGTTCGCGCGCGCGGGCATCGCCCTCGAAGAGGCGCTCGCCCGCGTGCTGACCTTGCCCACCGTCGCGGACAAGAGCTTCCTGATCACGATCGGCGATCGCACGGTCAGCGGACTGGTCGCGCGCGATCAAATGGTCGGACGCTTTCAGGTGCCGGTGGCCGACGCGGGGGTCACGGCCACGAGCTACGACGCCACGACGGGCGAGGTCATGGCGATGGGCGAACGCGCCCCGCTAGCGCTCCTCGATGCGGCCGCTTCCGCGCGCATGGCGGTGGCCGAAGCGATCACCAACATCGCGTGCGCGCGCATCGCGCGGCTCGGCGACATCAAGCTCTCGGCCAACTGGATGGCGGCCGCCGGGCAGCCGGGTGAAGACGCGCGGCTCTACGACGCGGTGCGCGCGGTCGGCGCGGAGCTCTGCCCGGCGCTGGGGATCGCCATTCCGGTCGGCAAAGACTCGCTCTCGATGCGCACGGTCTGGCGCGACCACGAGCGCGACAAGAGCGTCACCGCGCCGCTCTCGCTGGTAGTCAGCGCGTTCGCGCCCGTGCTCGACGTGCGCCGGACGCTCACGCCCGAGCTCCACGCCGAGGCGGGCGATCGCGTGCTGCTCTTGCTCGATCTCGGCGCCGGTCAGCAGCGCCTCGGCGCGAGCGCGCTCTGCCAAGTGTACGGCGCGCTCGGCGAAACCCCGCCCGATCTCGACGACCCGGCCCGGCTCACGCGCTTCTTCGCCGCCGTGCAGGCGCTGAACGAGGCCGGGCTCGTGCACGCCTACCACGATCGCTCGGATGGCGGGCTCATCGTGACCTTGCTCGAGATGGCCTTCGCCGGCGGCTGTGGGCTCGAGCTCGACTTGAGCGCGCTCGCGGGCGATGCGCTCGGCGCGCTCTTCACCGAGGAGCTCGGCGCGGTGCTCGAAGTGCGCGAGGCGGAGCTGCCCCGCGTGCGCGCGCAGCTCGGTGAGCTCGCGGCGTTCGCGCACGTGATCGGCCGGCCCACCAGCGGCGAACAGATCTGCGTCGTGCAGCGCGGGGTGACGCTCTTGGCGGCGAAGCGCTCGAGCTTGCGCGCGCTCTGGTCCGACACGACCTATCGCATGCAGACGCTGCGCGATGATCCCGCGTGCGCAGAGGAGGAGCAGCGCGCGCGCGTCGACCCCTCCGAGCCAGGGCTGTTCGCCCGCGCCAGCTTCGACGTGGATGATGACGTCGCCGCGCCTTTCATGGCGGCGAGAGACGCTCGGCCGCGCGTCGCGATCTTGCGCGAACAAGGCGTCAACGGTCAGCTCGAGATGGCCGCCGCCTTCGACCGCGCGGGCTTCCTCGCGATCGACGTACACATGAGCGACTTGCTCGAGGGCCGCTTCGACCTCGCCAGCTTCCAGGGGCTCGCGGCCTGCGGCGGCTTCAGCTACGGCGACGTGCTCGGCGCGGGCCAAGGCTGGGCCAAGAGCATCCTGTTCAACGCGCGTGCGCGCGATGCATTTGCGGCGTTCTTCGCGCGCGCGGACACCTTCGCGCTCGGCGTGTGCAACGGCTGTCAGATGATGGCGGGGCTCGCCGAGCTCATCCCCGGCGCCGAGCACTGGCCGCGCTTCGTGCGCAACCGCTCCGAGCAGTTCGAGGCGCGCCTGTCGCTCGTGCGCGTGGAGCGCTCCCCTTCCCTCTTCTTCGCGGGCATGGCCGGCTCCGTGCTCCCGATCGCGGTGGCGCACGGCGAAGGCCGCGCCGAGTTCGCCACGGAGAGCGCGCTCGCCGCGCTCGAGCAGCGCGAGCTCGTGTGCGCACGCTTCGTCGACCACCGCGGCGCACCCAGCGAGCGCTACCCGTTCAACCCGAACGGCTCGCCGGGCGGGCTAACCGCCCTCACCACGCCCGACGGGCGCGTCACGATCATGATGCCGCATCCCGAGCGCGTCCTACGCGCCCTCAACTACTCCTGGCACCCGCCCGCATGGCAGGGCGACGGCCCCTGGCTACGCCTGTTCCGCAACGCACGCGTTTGGCTCGGCTAATTACGGGGCTTCCTGGCCGCCGAGTTGCGGCGGGCGCGGCGCGCGCGAAGCAAGTACACGTCGCTGGCGGCGCCGCCCAGAAAATACCAGTAGGGCGACTGCCAGCGCGAGGCCCGCGCCGTCCGTGGAGGCCCGATCCGTAGTCGCGCAGCCTCCGCCGCCGG
>CAZYWR010000849.1:0-3288 GCA_964651185.1 uncultured Polyangiales bacterium | reverse complement strand
AGCTTGCGGCGCGAGCTCGAGCGCCAGCGCGAGGCCGAGCAGAACCGCCAGCGCGAAGCCGAGCGCGAGGCACGCACGGCCGAGCAGCTGCGCCGCTACAACCTCGCGCGTCTGCGCGAGCTCTCCGAGCAGCAGAAGCTGCGCGTGGAAAACAGCCGTTGGATCGCCACGGTTCCGTTCGGCGTCGGCCAGTTTCAAAACGGTCACCGCGGCTTGGGGGTGGCCTTGGCGACGATCGAGAGCCTCGCCGCGGTGACCAGCATCATCACGTACATCGGCCACCAGCGGGTCGCACACAGCCATCCGGCCACGCTCAGCGAGACCAACCAGGCCAACGCGAACGAAAAGATCTGGCGCGCCACCAACATCGCCTCGTTCACCACCTGGGCCGTTCTGGCGTTGATCGGCATCGCCGACGCACACTTGCGATTCGTCCCCGCGCGCGTCACGACCGTGCGCGAGCCCCTCCCGCCCGACCTCGATCGTTGGGTCAAGGAGCAGGCGGCGCGGCTGACCACGAAGCCTCGTTTTTGATCCGCTCCGCGCTTGACACCCTGAGCGCCGCCGCTACTCTTCCGCCTCCCCGAGCCGGGGTGCGGGCCTGTGGGCCCCACGCGAGTCTACTCCGAGGCGCACGAGCTTTCCGGGAGAGGGTGGCTCTCGGCCCAACGAGCGAAGCAAGGAAGCATGCCTACCATCAACCAGCTGGTGCGCCACGGGCGCAAGGCGCGGCGGTCCAAGACCGACTCGCCCGCTCTGCAGGATTCGCCGCAGAAGCGCGGCGTGTGCGTGCGCGTGTATACGACGACGCCCAAGAAGCCGAACTCCGCGCTGCGCAAGGTCGCGCGCGTGCGCTTGAGCAACGGCATCGAGGTCACGACTTACATCCCGGGCGAGGGCCATAACCTGCAGGAGCACTCGGTGGTGCTGATCCGCGGCGGCCGCGTCAAGGACCTGCCGGGCGTGCGCTACCACGTGGTGCGCGGCGCGCTCGATGCTTCGGGCGCAGCGGGTCCATCGAACACCAACAAGGCGAGCCGCACCCAAGGCCGCTCCAAGTACGGCGTCAAGCGCCCGAAGAAGTGAGGTAGGGGAAGATGCCGCGTCGCCGCGAAGTCCCGAAGCGCAAGATCATCGCCGACCCCAAGTTCCGGGATCGTATGGTCGCGAAGTTCACCAACGTGATCATGCTCAAGGGCAAGAAGTCCACCGCCGAGTCGATCGTCTACGGCGCGTTCGACGTGATCCAGAGCCGCTACAAGGAAGACCCGCTCGAGGTCTTCCGCAAAGCGCTCGACTCGGTGAAGCCGCGCGTCGAAGTGAAGAGCCGCCGTGTGGGCGGTGCGACGTATCAGGTGCCGGTCGAAGTGCGGCCCGAGCGCCGAGTCGCCTTGGCGATGCGCTGGATCACGAACTATTCGCGCGCGCGCGGCGAGAAGACCATGATCGAGCGCTTGGCGGCGGAGCTGGTCGAGGCCGCCCAAGGCCGCGGCAACGCCGTAAAGAAGAAAGACGACACCCACAAGATGGCCGACGCCAACAAGGCGTTCGCCCACTATCGTTGGTGATGCGCGGACTAAGATGATTCTGACCGGAGAACGCACGGACGAGATGGTAGCCACCACATAGACGAATTCACTGGGCTGTTCTGAGCCGAATCAGAACCCACTTCGTCAATCGGACGAAGGCGCGGGCGCAAGCGAAGAAGGTGAATTCGAAGCCCTCCTCGATATCAAGGAGCGACCTGAGGAAGGTCGCCGGGCTCGGGGAGGGTTTCCGTGTTTCCGGACCCCGCGATCCCACGATCCCGCGGCAAAGCCGCTCCGAACCTGGAGGAGAACCCGTGACCCTTCCACTCGAAAGATATCGAAATATCGGCATCATGGCCCACATCGATGCCGGTAAGACGACGACGACCGAGCGGATCCTTTACTACACGGGCGTCAACTACAAGATCGGCGAAGTGCACGATGGCGCCGCCACCATGGACTACATGGTGCAGGAGCAAGAGCGCGGCATCACCATCACGTCGGCGGCGACCACGTGCTTCTGGACGCCCGCGAGCGGCCCCTTTCAAGGCCAACAGTTCCGCGTGAACATCATCGACACGCCCGGCCACGTCGACTTCACGATCGAGGTCGAGCGTTCGCTGCGCGTGCTCGACGGTGCGGTCGCCGTGTTCGACGGCGTCTCCGGCGTGGAGCCGCAGTCCGAGACCGTGTGGCGCCAGGCGGATCGCTACCGCGTCCCGCGCATGTGCTTCATCAACAAGATGGACCGCGCGGGCGCGAACTTCAACCGCTCGGTCGATTCGATCCGCGACCGCCTGGGCGCCAACCCGGTCCCGGTGCAGATCCCGCTCGGCTCCGAGGAGAACCTGAAGGGCGTGATCGACCTGGTGAAGATGAAGGCGATCACGTTCGCGGACGACTCGCTCGGCGCACAGTTCGCGGAAGTGGAGATCCCCGCCGACTTCGCGGCCGAGGCCAAGGCGGCGCGCGACAAGATGATCGAGGCCGCGGCCGAGGTCGACGACTCGCTCATGGAGCGTTACCTGAACGGCGACACGACCTTCTCGAGCGACGAGATCATCGCTGCGCTGCGCAAGGGCACGCTCACGCACAAGCTGGTCACGGTGGTATGCGGCTCCGCGTTCAAGAACAAGGGCGTGCAGCAGCTGCTCGACAACGTGGTCAACATGCTGCCCGCGCCGCTCGACATCCCACCGGTCGAGGGCGAGGACCCCGACAAGCCGGAAAAGAAGCTCACGCGCAAGGCCGAACGCAGCGCGCCGTTTTCGGCGCTCGCGTTCAAGATCTTGAACGACCCATTCGTCGGTCAGTTGACCTTCCTGCGCGTTTACTCCGGCAAGCTCGAGAGCGGCACGGGCGTGCTCAACAGCACGAAGGGGAAGCGCGAGCGCGTCGGGCGGCTCTTGCAGATGCACGCCAACAAGCGCGACGAGATCAAGGTCGTCGAAGCTGGCGACATCGCCGCGGCCGTGGGCTTGAGGACCGCGACCACGGGCGACACGCTGTGCGACGAAAAGAACCCGATCGTGCTCGAGCGCATGGTGTTCCCGGAGCCCGTGATCTCGATCGCGATCGAGCCGAAGACCAAGAACGATCAGACCAAGCTCGGCGAGTCGCTGCAGAAGCTCGCGACCGAAGACCCTTCGTTTCGCGTGCGCACGGACGAGGAGACCGGGCAGACCATCATCTCGGGCATGGGCGAGCTTCACCTCGAGATCATCGTCGACCGCCTGCGCCGTGAGTTCAAAGTCGAGTG
>CAZYWR010000848.1:0-3238 GCA_964651185.1 uncultured Polyangiales bacterium | reverse complement strand
GTAAGCGCCGAAGAGCGCCGCGGCCGCGGCATGCCCACGCGCAGGCTACATCGCGGTGCCCGGCGAACACGCGTAAGCGGGCAAGCGCAGGTCGACGCTCTCGCTGCCCGCCAGCGCGGGCGTCAGCCTACATCGACGTGCCCGCGCTGGGCGAGCAGCTCGATGATGCGGTCGACCGCGCGCTCGACGCCGGCGTCATTCATGGAGAGCGCCAGCGCGGGCGCGTCGGGCCGCTCGAAACCATCGAAGTCGGCATCCGGACGCCGCTCGCGGCAGAGCGCGAGGTCGGTGTCGATGAACACCTCGAGGAAACGCTCGGCGCCGACCCGACGCTGCACGGAGGCGCGCTCCTCGCGCGTCTTCGAGGGGAGCGCGCAAATGGCGATCAGGCTCGCGTCCGTGAGCGCTTTGCTGGCCACGGCGATCGCCGGCAGCGGATGGCCTTCGGGCGCGAGGACGTGCGCGGAGTGGCCGAGGTCGAACAGCTTGCGCTCGAGCACGTAGGCGACGTTGACCTTGCCCGAGCCAGGTAGCCCCGAGAGCCAGACCGTCACGCCTGTCTGGCCGAGCCGCTCGCGACGCTCGCGCGGGCTGACTTGGGTCTTGTTCACGAGCCCGGAGCCTGCGCGCACCTCGTGCCGTACTTCCTCCAGATCCTGCTCGCGCGGCTCGCCCGCGATCATGCCGGCGCCGACCGTGGCGTTGTTGAGCGAGTCGATGATCACGAACGCGCCCGTGGCGCGGTTGTGCGCGTAGGGATCGTAGTAGATCGGACGGTGGGTCGTGATGCTCAGGAGGCCTATCTCGTTCAGCTCGAGGGTGCTGGCGGGCACTTGCTGGAGCGTGGTCAGGTCGACCTTGTGCTCGACCGCCTGCACCTGCATGCGGATGCTCTGGCTCGTGTGCTTGAGGAAATAGCTCTTCTGCGGGTCGAGCGCGCGCTCGTGCAGCCAGACCACGTGCGCCTGGAAGCTGCGGCCCACCAGCGGCCGGTTGTCGCGCTTGACGATCATGTCGCCGCGCGAGCAGTCGATCTCGTGCTCGAGGCGTAAGGTCACGCTCTCGGGCGCGAACGCCTCGGCGCGCTCGCCGCTGAAGGTGTCGATGGCCTTGACACGCGAGGTCTTGCCCGAGGGCAACACCATCACCTGGTCGCCCTTCTTGATCACGCCGCTGGCGATCTGGCCCGCGAAGCCGCGGTAGTTCAGGTTCGGGCGCAGCACGTATTGGACGGGGTAGCGGAAGTCGGCGAGGTTCTTGTCCTCGGCGATCGGCACCTGCTCGAGGAAGCCGAGCACGGTGGGCCCGCCATACCAAGGCATGCTCTGGCCGCGCTGCACGACGTTCTCGCCGAGCAGCGCGCTCACCGGCACGAATGTCACGTCCTTGAACGAGAGCCCGGCGCAGAAGGCGCGGAACTCGCGCTCGAGCGCGAGAAAGCGGGCCTGTTCGTAGCCGACCAAGTCCATCTTGTTCACGGCCACGAGCAGGTGCGGGATGCCGAGCAGCGAGGCGATGTAGGCGTGGCGCCGCGACTGCTCGAGCACGCCGAGCCGCGCGTCGATAAGAATCACGCCGACGTCCGCCGTCGACGCACCCGTGACCATGTTGCGCGTGTACTGCACGTGCCCGGGCGTGTCGGCGACGATGAACTAGCGCCGCTCGGTCGTGAAGTAGCGATAGGCGACGTCGATCGTAATGCCCTGCGCGCGCTCGGCCTCGAGTCCGTCGGTGATGAGCGAGAAGTCGATCGGCACCCCGACCATCGTGGTCGCCTTGCGCACCGCCTCGAGCTGGTCCTCGTAGACGGCCTGGAGCTCGAACAGGAGCCGCCCGATCAAGGTGCTCTTGCCGTCGTCGACCGAGCCCACGATGACGAACCGCAAGAGCTCCTTGGCCTCGTGCTTGGCGAGGAACGCCAGGATGTCGCGCTCGATCAACTCCTCGTCTGCAGACTGCGCCATCAGAAGTATCCCTCGCGCTTCTTACGCTCCATGGACGCAGCCTGGTCGTGGTCGATCAAACGGCCCTGTCGTTCGGAGTGGCGGGTGAGCAGCATCTCTTTGATGATCTCGGGCAACGTGGCCGCCCCGCTCTCGATCGCGCCGGAGAGCGGATAGCAGCCGAGCGTGCGGAAGCGGATCATCTTTTCGACGGGCTTTTCCCCGGGCAGGAGCCGCATGCGCTCGTCGTCGACCATGATGAGCGACCCGTGCCGCTCCACCACCGGGCGCTTGGCCGCGAAGTAGAGCGGCACGATCGGGATCTGCTCGAGGTAGACGTATTGCCAGATGTCGAGCTCGGTCCAGTTCGACATCGGGAACACGCGGATGCTCTCGCCGCGGTTGATCTTGGCGTTGTAGAGGTTCCACAGCTCGGGCCGCTGGTTCTTGGGATCCCACTGCTGAAAGCGGTCGCGGAAGCTGTAGATGCGCTCCTTGGCGCGCGACTTCTCCTCGTCGCGGCGCGCGCCGCCGAACGCGGCGTCGAAGCCGTGCTTCGTCAGCGCCTGCACCAGCGCCTGGGTCTTCATGATGGTCGTGTACTTCTCGGAGCCGTGATCGAACGGGTTGACGTTGTCGCGCAGGCCGTCCGGGTTCGTGTGCACGATCAGGTTGAGGTTGTTCTCCTGCGTGAACTTGTCGCGGAAGGAGATCATGTCGCGGAACTTCCAGGTGGTGTCCACGTGCAGGAGCGGGAACGGCACCGGAGCCGGGTGGAAGGCCTTGATCGCGAGCCGCACCAGCACCGAGGAGTCTTTGCCGATCGAGTAGAGCATCACCGGCTTCTCGAACTCGGCCGCGACCTCCCGGATGATGTGGATGCTCTCGGCCTCGAGTTGCCTCAGGTGGCTGAGGCGCTGCTTCCTTACGTCGACCATCGAAACCCCACGCAAGCGAGCTGGCTCTGTAGCGCGCGCCGCGCTGCCTGGCCAGCTCCGAGCGCCTCAGCGCACGGCCGCTTTTGCCATGAATTCGACGAGCTGGAGGCGTTGCCACAGGCTCGGCGGCGCGTACTCCGCGTGCGCGATCGCCGGCGAGATCAGCACCTCGGCCGGCGCGCGCAGCGGCAGATCGCGGGCCAGCCACTGGGTCTCGCTGTAGGGGATGACCGTGTCTCCGAGGCCGTGCGCCAAAAACACCGGGACCTCGATCCGCGTGCGGCAGGCGCTCGGAGAGAGGGCGTGGAGCGCGGGCGAGCGCAGTGCGAGGAGCTGCTCGAGCAGCTCCGCCCGGGC
>CAZYWR010000847.1:0-6310 GCA_964651185.1 uncultured Polyangiales bacterium | reverse complement strand
GCGAGGAGCTCGACCAGATCGTCGATGCTGCCGTCGGCGCAGTGCGCCTCGAAGCAGTCCAAGGCGTGGCGCGCCAGCGCTTCGCCGGTCTTGGCGGTCGCGCTCTCGCGCAACGCCGCGAGTGTGCGCTCCATCCAGTCGGGCTCAGCGACCGGGAAGAACAGCCCTTGTGCCACGCGCCAGAGCTCCGGCAGCGTCTGTCCGACGAGCACGGCGAAGTAGCTCTCGAGAAACCGCCGGTGGGTCTCGACCGCGCGCAAGAGCTCGTAGGGGGAGCGCGGCGCGTCACCGGGCGCACGCTCCGCACGAAACGACTGATCCGCGGCGAGCGCGTTCTGCATCTCGACCACGAGCTGGAGGGCACGCGCGAATACGCGGTAGGCGCCTGCGCAGTCGACCGTCAGAGCTCCCGACGGCGTCTCCACGCGCGCCGTGTAGTCGTCGAAGCTGAGCGCGCGCACCATGCCGATGCGGTAGCTCTCGCGCATCGCGTCCACGTCCGCGCGCGCGTGGTGCGCACGGGCGAAACCGTGCGTGGCGTCCATGCCGGCGTAGGCCTGCACGACGCGCCGCCCGCCGGGGTGAAGCTCCATGAACTCGGTGACGTCGTAGACGACCCGGTCCACCACGATCCAATACCCGCGGCGCGCGTCGTTGTGCTCCGCGATCTCGGACACGTCGAACAAGCGCGGATCGTCGTCGAGCGGTCGCGCGTCGGTGTGGATCTCCTGCAAGAGGCGGCGATCACCCACCAGCTGGCAGAGCTCTCTTTTGGCGAGCTCGAGGCTCTTTCCCGGAAGGTGCCGGCGGAAGATCGTCTTGAGGCTCTGGAGCACGCTCTCGGCGAAGCCGCTGCGGCCGCACACGTAAAAGACTGCGCCCTCCCCGCCCGCTTCCTTCGGCCGCGCGAGCTGCCAGAGGCGCTCGGCGTTCTGCGGTGTGAGCATCAGATCGGTCACGCGCCGGGTGCGCCCCGGCCTGAGCACGATGCGACCGCCGGTGGACTCAGACAAGCGCGCCCCGACGCGCGTGCACGCCAGCTCGAGCGCGAGCCGTCCTTCGGCCAGCGCGTCCATGAACTCCTGACCATAGAGAAAATCGGCGGGCGAGCGCACCGACAGAAAGAGCCAGGCGAATCCGCAGCGGGGCGCGGCGGCGCGCTCTTGCAAAAACGAGCGAAACGGCGCGATCCCCGAGCCGCCCGCGAACATCACGATCGGCGTGCTCGGATCGTCGGGCAGGCGGAACAGCTCCGGGCGCTCGACCCGCAGCGGCACCTCGCGATTGAGCTCCGAGGCGCGGATCAGAAATGCCGAAGCCGTCCCGTAGCGCCAATCCGAGCCGGCGCCCTCCGCCTGCGCGAGCCGCCGCGGCGCGCGATAGCGGAGCTGTCCTACCGTCAGCTCGATCTTACTCTCTGCGCGGCGCGTCGGGCTCTGGGGTGCCGAAGACACCGAGTAGACGCGGAAGCGTTGGGGCGGGATCAGGCGCGAAAGGCTCTCGCTCGGCACGCTGCGGGGCTCGCTCCAGAGCAAGGACGGCGCGAAGCCGCGGCCCGCGAGCAGCTCGAGCAGCTCCCAGAGCTCCCAGCGCTCCGTGCAGCCGCGCACGATGGCGTCGAACAGGATGGGGCACTGCGTACGTGCGTGCAGGGCCTCCGCCAAGCGCGGCGAGACGGGCCGGATCGCCCCGAATCGCAGGAGCTCGCGCACGCTGATCTGCGTACGTCCAGCGAGCTCGCTGCGGTCCGAGCCGTACGCTTGCCACTCCTCCGTCAAGAGCACGGGTTCGTCGCCCGTCGCGCCGAGCGCGCTCAAGGTGCACGCCACCAGCCCCGGCTCGTTCTCCGGCAGGACCAGGCAGCGATCGCCGCCGCGGTAGCGGATGCCCGCGGCCGACACGTCGAGCGTGACGTGGCGAATGCCCGCGCCGTCGCTCGTGCCCGGATCGATGCTGACGACGCGCGCGCGATGCACGGGATGGAGCAGACCCCGCGCGCGCTCGGCCTGGGCGCGCGAGAGCTCGTCGTCGACCAGATCCCAAGTGCGATCCGAAAAGACCCCGCCGAAACCGCCGATCGTGAGCGCGCGCCCGACCTTGAACGCGAGCTCCAAATAGCCGTAGACCTTCATGCGATGGCGGCCGAGGAAGCCGGTCTGACCCGCATAGGCGTCGAAGGTCTCGTGCCACAGCGCGCGCAGCGCGCGACTCCCGCGCTGCTCGACGTAGCGCGCCACCGACACCTGCCCGAGCGCCTCCAAAAAAGTCTGCCACGCGGCTGGGTAGCTGCCCCGCAGCTGCTTGATCTCGCGGCCCAAGAACGACTCATAATCCTTGCGGCCGAACAGAAGGTCCAACGTGTTGAAGAGCGGCGACGAGGTCCCGCTCGGGCCCTGGTCGCCGCGGTGGATGGGCACGGCGAACGGCGCGACCGTCTTGGCCCACGTCACCGGGTCGACGTGGGTTCTGCTGTAAGGGTTGGGGTTGATCTTCGGGAGGGACGTTCCGACGATGGCGGCGAGGCACTCGCCGATCTGCAAGAGCGCCCCCTCGAGCGCTTCGTCGTCGGCACGTACGGCGGCCCCCTGCGCCGCGGCAGAGAGGCGAACGATCGGACCCGCGCGCGCCAGAATCTCGAGCTGAGCCAGATAGAAGACGCGCTCCTCTTCGTTGCCGATGGTCGGGAACATCAGATCGAGGTTCTCGACCACCACGGGCTCCGCCAGACTCGGATCGCGTAGCTTCCAGTTATAGATGATGAGATCGATGTAAGAGATGACCTCTTGGCTCCGGCCCAAGCGCGCGCGTACCTCTGCCCACGGCCGGCGTAGGACCTCGGGCAGCCCTTCCGGTGGTCTGCTGTCGACGTACCAATACGCGTGCGACACGATCGCCAGCAGCGCAGCGGCACGCAGCAGATCGCCGGTTGGCAGCGACGCAGCGGAGGCGTCGAGCAACGGCAGCTCCTCGACGCGCCGCCGCAGCGCCAGGCTACGGTAGAGCGCCGGCAGCTCAGCGGCGAGCTCGTCCCACGCGCGGAAACGCGGATCGAGCTCCCGGCGCGGCGGCGTCGACGGCACGTAGCCGCGTCCGCGCGAAAGAAAACCCGCGTTCTCGTGGCCAGCGCGGCGATTGCGCAGCTCGAGCCGCGAGAGGGCGCGTTCGGCGGGCGCGCGCTCCGGCGTCCCGCGCGACTCGGATACTTGGTGCTGTTCGTGCAGGCCCGATTCCGATTCACGGAACGGGTCGCCGCTCACGTCGAGGTCGGCGCCCCGCGCGTCCCGGTCATGATGACTGCTCATCGGAGTCCACCCCGCGCGTTCTGCGAAGCATACAGACAAATGCCCTCGCTTCACGAGCGGAGTATGAATGAGCGCGTCAGGGCGTGCGCGTTACGCGCGTGCGCTCGCGAATGCGCGCCGACACCCACTGCTCAAAGCGGTCATGTGGGATGGGCTTCTCGAAGAAGACGATGCTCGGCAGCTGCGCGAAGTCGCGATACCTGCTGTGACTCGGTCCACCGCTGCAGAAGACGATGCGGTCCAAAAGATGGGGTTTGTGCGCGACGAGTTCTTCATAGAGCGCCACGCCATCGAAACGCGGCATCATCAAATCGCACAAGATGACGTCGAACTCTTGATCTCGCTCCAACACTTGCAACGCCTCTTCACCGTCGTACGCCACGATGATTTCGTGCTTGCGTCCGAGCCACCGCCGATAGCCCCGCACGAGCACGGCGTCATCGTCGATCACGAGGATGCGACCGCGCGGCGCCGCTTCGGTCGCCTGACTCCGTTGGGGCAGAATCAGGCCGGTGTGCAGGGGCAGAAAGATCTCGAAACAGGCGCCTCGCCCGGCGCTCGGACATAGCTCGAGCCGCCCGCGGTGGCGGTGGACGATATCCGCGCACAGCGAGAGCCCGAGCCCCGTGCCTTGTTCGGCCTCTTTGGTCGTGAAGAACGGCTCGAAGATCTGCGGAGCGATGTCCGGCGGCACGCCCGGACCGTCATCTTCTACCCTTGCCAACACGCCGTCGCCCGAGTCGAGCGTCTGCACCTTGATCAGCCCGCCGCCGCCGCCCTCGATCGCCTGGGCTGCGTTCAAGAGCAAGTTGATGAACACCTGGGTCAGCTTGCCGCGATCGGCGACCAGCTCCCGCGTCGACAACAGGTCGCAGCGCACCGTGACCCGCCAACGCAGCTGGGGGCGGACCAGGCGCAGCGCCGCTTCGACCGCTTCGTTGATCGTCACGCGCTGGACGTCTTCTTCGCGCACCTGCGCGAACCCCCGCAGGCCTTTGACGATCGACGCAATACGGCGCACCGCCTCGGCCGAATCCTGCACGGCGCCTTCCGCCTCCGCGCACACGCGCCGCACCAGCTCGTACAGGACGCCCGGCGGACAGCCGAGTCGCTCGGCCAGTCGCGCTTCGTCCGCGAGCGCGCGCAGATCCTGCTCGAGCACCTCGAGGTTCATCAGCGCACTGGCGGCAGGGTTGTTGACTTCATGCGCGACACCGGCCGCGATTTGGCCTATCGCCGCCAGGCGCGAGGAGCGGATCAGCTGCCCCTCGATGTTCTTGAGGCTCTGATAGGCCTCGTTCAGCTCGTTCTCGCGCAGCAACTTGCCCGAGATGTCGCGCACGAAGGTCACGTACAGCTTGCGTCCATCGGCGAGGTACGCGCTGCTGCGCAGCTCCGCCCAGAACAGCCCGCCGTCTTTGCGTTGCAGGCGGACGGCGTGCCGCGCGACCGAGCCGGCGCGGATGAGCTCGCGGCTGATGTCGTCCACCACCGCGTGATCCTCGGCCGGATGGAGCTGCCGGCCGGTCATGCCGCGCAGCTCGCCGACTTCGTAGCCGAACAGGTTCGCGGCGCGATTGTTCACGTGCAGAAACTTGGCCGAGTCGAAGTCGGTGATGAAGACGGCGTCCGCCGAGCACTCGATGAGGGCTTGGAACTGATGTTCCAAGTCCCCAACTTCGTCCCCGGCTGGACGGGGATTGCGCGACGTCGAACGGGACACGCTGTTCGACATGTTACCTGCCGACTTGCGCAACACCAGGGCCTCGCGTCGCCCGAACGGTGTCCGGCGCGCGACGCGCTTCACTCGCTTGTCACCGACAAGCGCGCGCGGATACCCGGATGAAACCGTGCGACGCTGTTCATCCAGCGCGTCCGCCCGGCATCCCTGAACGGACGCTGCGGTGCGACAAGGCAGCCCCGCCGCTCAGAACAGATCCGCCACGATGCCATCGGCCCGTTGCGCCCTCCCCAAGCCTTCCAAGTTGCCCGCCGCTCAGAACAGATCCGCCACGATGCCATCGAGCATGAGCCAGCGCTCGGCGGGCACGCGCAGCGTATCGCGCTCGTGCAACAGGTCGCCTCGGGAGAGCCGGCGCGCCAGCGCGCGCTCGCGAGAGGCGAGCGGATCGTACCCGGTGCGCGCGCGCAACGCGGCCAGATCGACGCCCTCGCGCGTGCGCAGCCCGAGCATCAAGGCCTCGCGAATCAAGGCCTCGGCGTCGAGCCGCTCCTCGAAGACTTCGACCTCGGCTCGACCCACGCGCACGATATAGCGCTCCGCGTCAGGGTGGTTGCGGTAACGTCGCGCTCCCCCGTCTGCGCCCACCAAACATCCGACCGCGGCTGCGCCGAGCCCGAGATAGCTTCCGCCGCGCCAGTAATGTTGGTTGTGCCGGCTCTCTTCGCCGGGCAGCGCGTAATTCGAGACCTCGTAATGGTCGAAGCCGGCGCCTGCGAGCCGCGCGGCGATGCCTTCGAACAGAGCGGCGTAGTGCTCGTCCGGGGCGGGGCGGAGCCGGCCCGCGCGCAGCGCGGCACCGAACGGCGTGGCGGGCTCGATGGTCAACGCGTACGCCGAAAGGTGCGACACGCCGCGCGCCAACAGCTCGTCCAAGTAGCCGTAGAAGCGCTCCGGAGGCTGTTCGGGTAGCGCGAACATGAGATCTGCGCTGACCCGCGCGCAGGCGCTTTGCGCCGCGTCCAGCGCGGAGAGCGCGAGCGCACGGTCGTGGAGCCGCCCCAAAAAGGCGAGCTCGCCGTCGTCGAGCGACTGCACGCCCACGGATAAGCGGTTGACGCCCACCTCGCTCAGCGCCTCGGCGCGCGCGCGATCGAGCGAGCTCGGGTTGCACTCGACCGTGATCTCGAGCGCCGGCGCCTCTGCGGCGAAGCTCCCCCTGATCGCTGCGAGCACCCGCGCGAGCTCGCGCGGCGCCCACACGGAGGGCGTCCCGCCGCCGCCAATGATCGAGGTCAGGTGCGCGTCGCCCAGCGCCGGCCGGCGC
>CAZYWR010000846.1:0-4144 GCA_964651185.1 uncultured Polyangiales bacterium | reverse complement strand
CGTGGGGCTCGACTCGATCGTCGAGCGGCGCATCGGCGAAAAGACGCTCGGCTTCGGGGCCGATATCCCGTCCCGCAAGGACAAGCGCATCGGCGAGCTGCTCGAGCAGGTGCAGCCGGAAGATCTACTCAAGTTCGGCCTGATTCCGGAGTTCGTGGGCCGCTTGCCGGTGATCGCCACCTTGCACGAGCTCAACGAAGAGGCCCTGATCGACATCCTGACCAAGCCGAAGAACGCGATCGTCAAGCAGTTTGCGCGGCTGCTCGACATGGACGGGGTGAAGCTATCGTTCAGCGACAAGGCCCTCAAGGCGGTCGCGGCGCAAGCGCTGAAGCGCAACGCCGGCGCGCGCGGCCTGCGCGCGATCCTCGAGCACGCGATGCTCGACATCATGTATGAGGTTCCCTCCCAGCGCGGCGTGAAAGAGGTGCTGGTGAGCGAAGAGACGATTCTGAAGGGCGATAAGCCCCTGGTCGTCTACGAGAAAGAAGAAAAGCTCGCCTGAGCGTTGCCTGATCCCGGCGCGCGGCCGCTTGCGCTACTGTCGAACCGGACGTCATGGCCCAGTGCGAACAGTGCCGCACCGAGATCCCCGAGGAGAGCCGAGCGTGCCCGGCCTGCGGAAGCCCGCATGCCGAGGTGCCGGATGAGTTGATCGGCCGTGAGCTGCTCGGACGTTACCGGGTGGTTCGGCTCCTCGCCGAAGGCGGCATGGGACGCGTGTACCTGGCCGAGCAGCTGGTCGGAACGGTCGCGCGGCGCGTCGCCGTGAAGGTATTGCGGCGCCAGCTTGGAGATGACCGCCAGCTGGTGAGCCGCTTCTCGCGCGAGGCCGAGACCCTGGTCCGCCTGACCCACCCCAACACCGTACAGCTGTTCGACTTCGGGGCGCTGCCCGACGGAACCCTCGCGCTCGTGATGGAATACGTCGAGGGTCACTCGTTGGCGCGCGAGCTGGCGCAGGGGCCGCTGCCGCTTGCGCGGGTGGAACGGCTGCTGGTCCAGATCGGCGGGGCACTGAAAGAAGCCCACGCGCACGGCATCGTCCATCGCGATCTGAAGCCCGACAACCTGCTGATCGCGGATCGCGCTGGCCATGGCGACTTCGTCAAAGTGCTCGACTTCGGGATCGCCAAGGTCTCGGCGGCCGACGACGCCAAGAACACGAAGCTTACCCAGCAAGGCATGATCATCGGCACGCCGCCCTACATGAGCCCCGAGCAATTCAGCGGAGAGGCGGTGGACGCCCGCTCTGACGTCTATTCACTCGGCGTGATCGTCTACGAAATGCTGACCGGCAAGCTGCCGTTTGTCGCCAACACCCCTTGGGAGTGGGCCTCGCGGCATTTGACCACCGACCCGATGCCGCTGCCCCTCGAGGCCGCCACCGATCTGTTACCGCGACACGCGGCCGCGGTGCGCAAAGCGCTGGCCAAGCGGGTCGAGGATCGCCCTCAGAGTGTGGACGAATTCTTAGCGCTGTTCAGCGGCGCGCCGGGTTCGATGCGCGCGAGCTCGAGCGCGGGGAACGACCTGCGAGAGGAGACGGCGAGCAGCACGCTGCCGGAGCTCGCGGGCAGCAGCGCACGCCCGCGCTTGCTGCGCCGGACCGCGCTGGCGATCGGAGCCCTCGCTTGTGTGGGTTTCGTGGTGGGGCTGGTCTCGCTGCGCGCGGGATCTTCCTCGGCCTTGCGCGCGCCCACCCGCGAGGCCAGCTCGGCCCAGGCCGGCGCCCCGAACCTGCCGGCCCCGCACCCCAGTGGGCTGTCGACGCCCGATTTCGAGCCACGGGAAGCAGCTGCGCCGCGCCCCGCCGGCGGCGCCAGCAACGACCCGCGGGCGCCCTCCGCCCGAGTTCACCGGCGCGAGCACCTCAAGAGCGCGCGAGAAGATAAGGCGACGGTCGCCGAGCCGAACCCCGCTGGGACGCCCTCGCCACCGCCCGCGGCTGCTGGCTTCGCGCCAGAGCCCGCGTCCCCTCCCCTGCGCGAGGCCCCCCCGGCTGCACCCGCCCCTGAGCAGCCTGAGCCCGCGCCCCGGCCCGCGACGGCGCGCGTGGAACCGCCACGTCGGCCACCTTCCGATCTGCGCCCGAGCTCCAGCGCCCAGGCCAGCACGTCCGCCCCCGTACCAGGCGATCTGCAGCAACGCATCGCCCAAATCCAGGCCACGGCGCCCGGGCGGCTCGAGACGGCGCTCGGACTTTACCAGGCCGCGGCGAGCCGCTACGGCGCACATCCCGCCCTCGCGTCGGCTCGCGCCGAACTCGCACGAGCCGCGGAACCGCGCCTGAAAACACTGCTGAGCCAGAGCCGCTGCGCCCAGGCTCAGGCGCTTCAGCGGGCCCTGAACGCCATTTCTGCGGGCACCGCTACGGGCGGACTCTTTGGGGGTCGCTGCCCGCCACCATGAACGCGCAAAACGTACATGTGCCTACCTTGCGCGTTGTTTTCTTCTTGCCTCCCGCGGGGGGGCGGAGGAAATTGGACTTTGTTGCGGCACATCCGTTTCGCGATGTTGTCGCAGAGGTGACGGGTTCTGAGACTCGAGCACGCGCGTAGCTTGACTGCACGTCCCTATCCCCCGCCGGATAGCAAGCCGACCATTGCCTCCTTGCGAGGTGATCGGTTTTGCGCCATGTCGCGGGGCAGCTCCGGACACGAACCCTGACGGCCGTTAGCGGCCTTACGGTGAGTAGCAACCGATGCCTCTACGTTCTGCCGAATCCACCCCTCCACAGCGCAGGGCCCGCTCCAGTACCTCCTCGACGAGCGGGCCCGTAGGTGAGCGTATGTCGTGGGAGCAGATCCGCTGCGTTGACGAATTTCGTGGCCGCTGGGTAGCGCTGGACGCCTGTCGCTACGACGAGGCTACCGGGCGCGCGACCGAGGGCGAAGTGGTCGACGTCGACGACGATCTGGCTGAGTTGTGCCAGCGCGTGCGCGCCTCGCAGCGCCGTAACTGCGCGATCGTCTTCTGTGATTACGATTCCTGAGCGAAGCGGCTGAGCGCCCTCGAACAGGCTCGAGAGCCGTGCTCCGGGGTCCGCCCTTCGAGGCCGCATGGGCTTCGCAGTAGCCGCTCGCGCGTGCAGTCATGGCGTGTGGTCGCCGCGCTCGGGCGACGCGCCAAGCGTTGCCGCGTAAGCCAGCGTTCGTTTATGGTGCCGGCCGGAGGACCACCGAGAATGCGCGCTCCGTTCTTTTTATCGATTCAGGTCGTTGCGATCTTGGCCCTGGCGTTCGCGGGCGGCTGCGGCGGAGGCAGCAAGTTGCCCCCCATCCACGCCAAGTCGATGCCTGAGGGCGGCAGCTTCACGGGCGTGTGGTTTTCGCCTCAATACGGCGAGCTGCATCTCCGCCAGGACGGGTCCACCGCGATCGGCCGCTACACGAAGGACGAGCGCGCGGGGAAGCTCCAGGGCAGCGTCGAGGGCGACATCATGCGCTTCGAATGGACCGAGCAACGTGAGTTGATCGTCGGGCGGCCGGTGCAGACCAAGGGCCACGGCTACTTCCGAATCATCCGCGACGACGCCGAGGACACCTGGAAGATCGTCGGTGAATGGGGTCACGACGCGGCCGAGCGGGGCGGCGGTCCTTGGAACGCGGTCAAGTCCAAGACGCGCAAGCCCGAACTCGATGATGAAGGCAGCGGCTCGAGCTCTTCGGGGTCGAGCTCATCGGGCGGTGAATCGGACTTCAGCGGTCGCGACGTGGCGCCGAGCTCCAGCGGCTCGGACGATCTCGGCGATCTCTGACCGCGCCCCCGCGCGCTGTTCACCGAAGCTCGGGTAGATCGAGTGCGTACGCGAACGCCTGCTCGCCGCTCAACGCGAGCGCGGCGATTTCGGCCAGTGGAGCCGAAGCGCGCCCCGCCGTCTGCGCGAGCTCGAGCAGCGCCGCCGCCGCGGGCACGGGCGGCGGCACCGGACGGCGCGGCGGGTGGACCAACAGGGGCTCCGCGTCGATGCCGCGCGCCTGCTCGCCGAGCAAGCGATCAAGCTGCTCGCGGGCCTCGTGGTAGCCGCCGAGAACGTCTACCAGGCCTTGCGCGTGGGCATCCTGCCCTGACCACACGCGCCCCTCGGCCAAGGGCGCGATCTCGGCGCGCGCGCGTTTTCTGCCCTGCGCGACGACATCGA
>CAZYWR010000845.1:0-6322 GCA_964651185.1 uncultured Polyangiales bacterium | reverse complement strand
TGCGTGCCGCCCGCTCCGCGCGGTCGAGAGTGGGGTCGCCGGGCGGCGCCGCGCACTTGTGGTTTCCCAACGAACAGTTGCTCGGCACGCGCGCGACCCCGGCGATCGCGAGCGCCGCGCCACCCGCGATCAGCACGCCGGCGCTCCCGAGCAACACGCGTGGTCCTAGCCCGAGCCGCGCCCGGCGTGGCGGCGGCGCGCTCGGCGGCGGAGCATGCGGCGGGGGCTGCGGCGCCAGCGCGAAGGTCGCCAGCACGATGCGGCCCTTCTCGCCCTCCCCGACCAACACGCTGGTCTCGAAAGAGCGATCGCCGTGAACGAAACGTACCGCGTGCGCGCCCGGATCGAGCTCGTAAGGCCGGCCGTCGAGCTGGCTCGCCTTCAGCTCGCCATCGACGTACACCATCGTATCCGGCAGATCACGACCTCGCTCATCGCGCGCGGCAAAGCTGACCCAGGGCTGATAGCGCTGAAGCTCGTCGGCGAAGCGCGCGCAGTCTGCTTGCACCAACGGCGGACACTCGGACTGTGCACATGCCGTGAACAGCCTGCGCGCCAAGGAGAGCTTGCCTTGATCGCGCGCGTCCTGTCCCTGGCCGTGCTGCTCGAGGCATAGTTCCATCGCGTCGGCCGAGGCACGCGTCCCGAGACCCAGGAGCAGCAGCCCCCATATCCACGCGAACGCGCGGCACAGCCATCGATAGCGTACGCTCATGCGCGCTCCTCGGGATCACAGGCACGCGGGCTTGAAGAACTTCTTCGTGCCCTCGAAGTAGTAAGGGGGATCGCAGCTGACGCTGACCGTTGGCGCGACTGCGCGTGCAGGAACCGACGGCGCGCTCGCCGCACGTGCGCGCGATGGGTTCGCGTCGGGCTCGTCCTCGTTCGCACGAAGCGCCGGCCGGCCGCTCACCGCCTTGGGGCGCGCGCCCTCGCGTTCGGCGGGCGTTGCTGGCAAGGAGGTGACGTGGCTCGCCGGCCGCGCGGCGCGGGCCGGTTCGGACTTCGGCGTTTCGGCGGACACCGCGGGCGCGCGCGCAGTGGCTGCAGCGTGGATAGCAGATTGACGAGCCGCTTCGGAGGAACGTTCGACGGCGGGGCGCGCGCCGTTGCCAGGCTTCGTGTCGCCGGGCGCGATCGCCATCAGGGCGGCCGCGACGCACGTTGCCAGCGCGATGCCCACCGCGGCGCGCACGGCCATGCGCGAGGATCGTCTGCGCGCCGGCGCGCGCGCTCGCGGGCGGGTGCGCTCGCCTTCGATACGTATCACGTCGAGCTCGGCGGGCACGCGTACACGGATCGACGAGCTGCGCAGGGATGAGATGGTCCCCCATTCGTCGGGCCCGACGCGCGCGCTGCGCCAGGCCGCTTCTTCGCTCGCGATCAACGCGTTGCGCTCGGCGAGGAAGGGCTGCGCCACGCGGTTTAGCCAAGCGGCCACTTCGCCGGGGCTCGCCGTGTCCACGGCGGCCATGAGTGCGCGCTCCATCTCGGCCGCGTCGCTCCAGCGCTCGCGCGCGTCCAGCGCGAGGCCCTTGCGCACGATCTCCTCGACCTGTGCGATCTGGGCCCAGTCGGCCTGCTGGATCGCTCCCTCGTGGCGCTTGCTCGCCAACGCCTCGCTGATCGTCGGCAGCGCGCCCTTCAGCACGGCCGCGACCAACTCGGCCTTGTTGGGCGCGCGACGATGCAGCCGCTCGCCCACGACCAGCTCCCAGAGCAGCACCGACAGCGAGTAGATGTCGCTCTGACGGGTCGCCGCGCCGCGCAGCTGCTCGGGCGCGGAGTAGGCGAGCTTCCCCTTGTAGCCGGGCTCCGGCGGCGCCTCGGCCGCCGTCGTCTGCGCGATCCCGAAGTCGAGCAGGCGGGCGGTGCCGTCCACCGCGATCATCACGTTTTGCGGCGATACATCCCGGTGCACGATGTGCAGCGGCGCGCCGAGCTCGTCGACCGCTTCGTGCGCAGCGTGCAGCGCCGCCAGAACTTGGCACGCGATCGCCACGGCGATGCGCACCGGCACGTGGGAACCCGTCGCTTGCAGCGAACGGAACAGCCAGGGGAGCGGCACCCCGTGCACGTACTCCTGGACGAGGATGACGTCGTCTCCCGAGGTGACGACGTCGAGCACCGGCACCACGTTGCGGTGGCGGATCTTCGAAGCGACCCTCGCCTCCTCCAGAAACATCGCCACGAACGCGGCGTCTTGCGCGAGCTGGCGGTGGAGGCGTTTGGCGGCCACCAAACGATCGAAACCTTCGTCGCCCATCAGCCGGGCGATGTGCACGGTCGCCATCCCCCCGCGCGCGATCTCGCGATGGAGCACGTAACGACCGACCGTGATCGGACGGTCTTTCGCCGCCTGCGTCGCGTTGTTCCCTTGTGCTTCGCGCATGCTGGCCTCACTCGAAGAACTGGATCGGGATATCCGAGCTCCAGAAGTACAGATTCTTGAATGAACCGTCCGGCTCGATGCTCGTGCCCCAGACCGCATTGGAGTATTGGTGGTTTGCTGGCGAAAAGCCCGACGTGGCCCCGAGGCCGAGAGTCAGATCGGGCAGCTGTTCGAAAGTGGAGATGAGCGCGTCGGGCGTGAAGGGCCCTTCGTGCTGCTCGAGCCCGGCGATGAACACGCGCGCGGCGATGTAGCCTTCGAGCGACGTGAAGGAGCGCGGGTTCTTGCCGATCACACGGTTGTAGGAGGCGACCACATCGCTGGTGTCGCTCTCGTAGTTCGGCACCACCTGGGAGACGACCACGCTCTGCGTGAGGGGCATCGGCCCGGAAGGGGTCGCGACCGAGCCCGCCGAGACGAGGCGTTCCGCGAGCGCGTTCGGGCCGACGAACGACAGGTGGCTGAACGACAGCTCGAGCCGGTGGGCGGCGTCGAGGCTCAGCTGCGGCTCTGTCTGCGCGAACTGCCAAGTGCGCAGCGCCTCGATGAACGTAGCCCCCGCGCCGTACGTGTTGGTCATCATCACGCCGACCTTGTGCTGGGCGCTGTCGCCCCGCAGCAGCGCCGCCAAGTAGCTCGTCGCGAGCGCGGCTTGTGCGGGCACACTCGAGTCGTCATTGCGCGTGTAACGAAAGCGCGCGATCGGCGTGGTCCGATCGACCCCGATCGGAAGTGGCCCGACGACGGCCTCATAAGCGGCGCTCAACCCGTCGTAGCCAGCCTGCCCGAAGGAGTCGTCCTGATCGAAGCTCATCAAATGGCGTAGGTCGTCGATCCCTTCGTGATGGAAGTAGTCCATCGTGGCTTGCGCTTCCTGCGCATAGCTCGCGCGCACGTTGAAGATGAAGCGTTTGCATTCGGCCGCCTCGTCGTCGCGCAAGATGCTCGAAGCACCCGTGAACGCGCCGAAGAAGATCGTGCTCGTCTCGATGGCGACCGGTGCAGCGCGGGCCATCGTGGGCGTGCCCACGTTGCCGAGGAGCGCGAGCACGGCGCGCGGCCCGCGCTCGAGCGCCGTCGTGGACACGGGCATCTCTCCGTCCGTGACGGCCTTGGTCGTCGGGCAGCGCGGCGGCGCCTGCGTGACCTGAACGTCCACGAGGGCGCGCGCCGCGGCTTCGGCCAATTCAGGCTGATAGGCGTCGTCGCGGAACTCCAGCTCGAGCTTGCGGCCGCGGATGCCACCGTCCGCATTTTTTTCCGCGAAGGCGAGCTCGATGCCGAGCTTCATGTCCGTGCCGAGCTCTTGGTTCGCGCCGCTGATGGGCGCGCTCTGCCCAATCCACAAGGGCGCTTCCTCGGGGCGCACGCAATACGCGCCGCCGTCTCGCAGCTCGCACACCCAACCTCGCCCGCAATCGCCATCTACGTGACAAGACTGCGACGAGAACTGCGTCGAGCACGCTGCCACGGACAATGCAGACAACTGTACGATTCGTATAGGCCAGTCCACGGTGTCTACTCTCGAGACGCGACATGACTCGCGTAAGGGAGTCACTGTCCCGGAAGGTGTTCCTCTGCTCCTCGCCTAGCCGCGTGCAGCTAGGTCCGCATACCACGAGGTACCTTGTAGCGCGCTCGCGCGGCGGCGCACGCGCGGAACGCATCCGAGCGCGTCGGACAAAGCCCCACGGCTCGCTTTGCAACGCGCCCGAAACGACACCACCTACGGACAGAGGCGTACGCGCGGTCGTGTTGAGTATCTACGTACTCGTGCAGCGAAGCGATCTTCCCATCGCGCAAACGCATGACAAACGGCGAGCGGCAACCATTCGCTCTCCGCGATGAGAGCGCCGCTCGAGCTCACGCGTCGAGCCGGAGCTCACGCGCCGACGGGCCGCCGTGGAGCCAGGCGCGCTTCGAGATCGTCCACGATCGCATGCGCGCGCTCGACGGGCTGCGCGCGCAAAGCGATCAGCGTGCCGCAGCCTCCGTTGGACTCCGTGCGAGCCCGACTGCTCATGCGCACGACGAGCCCCGCCCCGCGCATGCGCTGATAGATCTGTTCGTAACGAGCGCGCGTGAGCGCCCGGTGCGAGCTCGTCGGCACGGGATTGTAGGCATAGAGGTGCACCGCCAGGCCGAGCGGCTGCGCGCGTGCGATGAACGCCGCCAGCTCGTCGTCGCCGTCGTTGTGATCGGCCAATAACAAATACGCGAGCGCGATCTTCTTGCGGCGCGCGCGGCTCAGGCCCGGCACGCGCGACGCCAGCAACGCGAACAACGGTCCGAGCGCTGGTGCGCGCGGAACGAGCGCCGCGCGCACCGGCTCGCTGCCCGCGTGAACGCTGATCGTCAGCCCGTTGTGCGGCAGCGCGAGCCATTCATCCAGCCGCGCGAGCGGTCCGCCGGAGCTGGTCAAGCTTACGCGTAGCCCGCGGTCGCGGCAGCGCTGCAGGAACGCGCGCACGTTTTCGTGGTTGTGGAGCGGCTCGCCGACGCCGCTCACCGTCACGCGCGCCAGCGCGTAGCCAAGCCGGCGCACCTCTGCGACCTGGCCCCAAAGCTCCTCGAGCGTGAGCGGACGCGCGAGCCCGTGCGCTCCCGACGCGCAAAACGGGCAGCTCACGGCGCAGCCGACCTGGCTCGAGACGCACAGCGAATCGCCGCGATAGTGCACGGCCTCCACGGCGGCGCCGTCTTCGAGCTCCACGCGAAAACGGCGGTTGAAGGCGCTCGCGTCGACCTCGACGAGCCGCATCATGAGCGCCTCAACTCCCGAGCGAAGAGGTGCATGGAGTGTTCGCCGAGGCTCTTTGCATCATGCCGAGTCTTTCAGACACATGCCCTCAATTCTTGGTCAGCTCGATCCAGGTCGCGCGCGCCCACGCCAGGTGCCGACCTTCCGCGTCGACCAGCGCAGAGCCACAGAAGATGCGCCGCCCTGTGCGCCCGAGCGGCCAGCCGAGGACGACATAGCACTCCCCTGCCCGCGGACGTTCTTTCAACTCCAGGGCGAGGCGTCCGAGTAAGATGCGCGGTCCGATCGGCGCGAACGACGCGTGTCCCCACCAGCTCGGACAATCGAGCGCAGCCCACACGAACCTCGGCAGCACTGCGCCGTCCGCTGCGCATAAGTCTGGCGTAGGGATCCACGGTGCGGCTGCCACTTGTCGGCCGCGGACCGGCCCCGGATGCAGCCTGAGCCCGTCGCCCTGTGCGCGCTGCGGTCCGCACACGAAGCAGCTCGGGTACGGATGATCGCGAAAACCCGGAAAACCGCGCGCTGCCTCCGTCGCCTCGGCGAAAGAGACGGCATCGGGGGGCGCGAGGGCGAGCTCGATGGGCTGCGCCTCTGCGATGAGCTGCTCGCCTTGCGTCAGCACGACGCTTTGGTCATCGCGTCGCGTGAGCGCGAGCGGCACATCGAGAGGCGGCGGCGCGCGCAGCGTCACCTCCGCCGTCCCGGGAATCAGCGCGGCCAAGAGCCCGCACGTATAACCGCCGTTCGCGGACGTAGGCGGCCCTCGGAACCGCGCATCGATGATGACTTCCTGCTGCATTCGCGCAGCATTGCCCAGCGGGGCTCGGTCAGCCAGCGCACATGTGGAGGGCGCGGCGATGCGCTCGCGTTCAGGGGTCGCTGCCGCGTTTCAGCGCGCTCTTTCCGCCGCTCCCCCTCGATGCGTCATCGGGGTTGGCGTGCGCCCGGCATTCCTGCACACTCTCGCCGTACTGTCCGTCCCCTTACACGCAGAGCACCGCGCGGGAAAGCTCGCCATGGTTGTTTCGGACCTCCCCAGCCCGCAGGAGCGTTTGATCGGCGCCGACGTCGCGCGCCGCCGTATGGTGGTGCACTACGTCGCCGCGACCTTTGGCGTGCTCACGGCGCTGGCGGTGCTGCAATTGACGGCGGTCGGCGGGCCGCTC
>CAZYWR010000844.1:0-7117 GCA_964651185.1 uncultured Polyangiales bacterium | reverse complement strand
CTCGCGTTCACGCTGCCGGGGCACGCGTTTCGCTACTTCTATTACGGCACCTTGATACCGAACACCTTCTACGTGAAGACCAGCGCCGGCTCGGTCTGGCAGGAGGGGCTGAACACGCTCCACGACATGTTCGGGTTCAATCATACGGGGCTGCTCGCCGTGCTGGCGCCGCTCGCCTTCGCGGATCGCCGTCGCCTGCTCGAGAAGGCTGTTTTCGCCCTGATCTCCCTCGCGTTCATGGTCTACTACGTGCGCGTCGGCATCGACGAGATGCACTGGCACCGGCTCTACATCCCAGCCTTACCTTTTCTGTGCGTGCTGGCTGCGTTGGGCGTACAGAACTTGGTCGACGCGACCGCGCGCGCGCTGCGCCAGGCGAGCTGGGCGAAGATCGCCGCTCCGGCCCTCGCCTGGCTCGGCGCCGCATGGCTCGCGGCTGCCAATTTCGAGACCACGTACGAGGCACAGAGCGGGTTCGATGGCCACGGCGATCTCGCCGGCACGTTTCACCCGGACCTAGGCAAGTTCTTGGTGCGCCACGAACGCGCCGGCGGCCTGGTCGCCTTCCAGGACATGGGGTCCACGCCGTATCACGCGCCGGACATCCGCTTCCTCGACTTCTTTGGTCTGGTGGACGAGACGGTGGCGCACGCGCGCCACGATCACGGTCTGCATACGTTCTTGGCGGGAGACGAGCGCGAACAGCGCAAGTACGACGCCGAAATGCGCGAGTACTTCTTCCGGCGCAATCCGGCCTGGGCGATCCTTACCATTTACCCTCCACGCGGCGAAGAGGGGCGCGCGCGCGAGCTCTTCGACGCCGACCCCACGGGCGCCACGCTCGGGCCCTACTACGCGGGTAATCCCGTTCAGTTCGGGCTTTGGCGAGACCCGCGTTTTCGCCAGGGCTACGTGCCGGTGCGCACCTGGCCGCGCTCGCTCGGCTATTACCTCGCGCTCTGGCGCCGTCGCGATCTTTGGGAGCAGACGCCGGGCGAAGTCGTGCTCGACACCCCGCCGGCGCAGGCGCGGCAGGTGATCGCGCGCTTCGAATCCGGGCTCGATCTCCTGGGGTCAGAGCTCACGCCCAAGACCCTCGAGCGGCACGAGGCATTCATCACGACCTGGTGGCGTTTGCCCGGACCGCTCCCTCATGATCTAACCTTCTTCGTACACGTCACACGCCGAGGTCTGCAGGTCCCGGCCGATCACATCCCGGGTGATTGGATGTACCCCGCGGATCGCTGGAAGGCGGGACAGATCCTCGAGGACCGCACGCTCTTTCAGCTGCCTCCCATGGTCATCGATCCCGGCACCTACGATGTGTACGTCGGCGTGTTTCGCCCGAGCACGGGGGAGCGGCTCGCGGTGCGCGAGGGCGACAACGACGGTGAAGACCGCGTGCGCATCGGGAAGCTGAGGGTCGAGCCGCTCCGGCCGCTCATCCATCCGCTGATACCCCCGACCGACGTGGCACGCATGCGCGCGCATCCGGAGCGCATCCTCGACTCGCGCTCGGGCGAAGACTTACGATCGCAGCTCAGGTGAGCGGGACCCGACGCCTCCTCCGGAATGCAAACGAGGCAGCGAGGAAGGTCAGGAGCGGGAAGACCCCGCCTCTGGAACTGCCCGAGGTCGCCGCGCAGTCGCCGCCGCCGCCCATCACGCTAGCGTTCGACACACCCTGACCCGCGAGCGGCACGCTAGGGAGCCCGGGCGGGTAAATGGCGCACAGGCCCGCCTCGTCGTCGGGCGTCAAGTTACGCTTGCTCAGTTCGCCCTGCAGCGCCGAGCAGGACATGCTCGCGTTCAACATGTCCGAGTGCGCCATCCCGAGGAAGTGACCGGCCTCGTGGGTCGCGACGTTGCGCACGTCGCTCGTCCCTGCGGGACAACCGTCGTCAGGACAGACGACGTAAGGGCCGAGCCCACCGTTGAACTGCATGTCGGCGCCTACGATCTCGCCCGTGCTCGTCTCGAACCAGACGGCCGTGAGAGCAAAGGCTTGGTCGGGCAAATCGTAGTTGGTCCACTCCTCCGCGCTGTAATAGACGATCACGTTGGTGTTGGGCTCGGCCTCGCGCGGCCCCGCTTCGAGCGTCGTGGTCGCCTGTTCCGCGCGTATGTCGAGGCCGACGCTCTGGCCGCCACACTGCACCTCTTCCCAAGCGCCGAACGACAGCGCGAGCTGGTTGCGCAGGTCTGCGTCGGGGATCCCTGGAAAGCCGCGCACGTTGAAGGCGTACGAGAGATCGCGGTGGCTCCAGGCGAGCGGAATCCCCGTACTGGTGCAGGGATCCGGGCAGCCGTGGGGCGCGCCCGTGTCCGTGGTCGTGCGACAAAAGGCATGCGCCTGCGCGGCCGCCAGCCAAGACAGCCCGCCCGCGATCACGACGCGGCTCAGCGCGGCGCGCATCCCGCTTGGCTGCAGAATTCGTTCTCGCATTGGATCAGCGCATACGCCCAGCCAACCGGATAAGTCACGTCCGTGAAGCGCTCGAACAGAGTCATCACAGACGTGCTGCGTGCCCCGTCCTCCCACTGCTTGCGGCAGAGCGCGTCGCTGGCCGGTCCGCTGCTCGCGCATTGATCGGGCGACGCGGACCCACAGTAGCAATCGGAGGGTTCTGCCATGGGCCCAAACCCGCAGCCGTTGACTTCGGCGCATGTGACGATGTCCTTACACTGTTGTAAGAAAGTAGGGTCGCCAGCGGCTGCACCGAACTCCGTGTCGATTTGCTCGAAGCAACCCTTCACCAGATCCGGGCCCGGATCCGTATCCGAACCCATGTAGTTCGTACAGTAGCTCGCGCGGCAGGCGGCGCATGCGCTCGCGTCGAGACCGCTGTGCCCACCATCGCTGGCGGAGTCGTTCGCCGCGTCAGTGCTCGCATCGAGCTTGCTCAGGCCGGCGTCGATGTCTGCACAGGGCGCGGCAGCGTCGATGCCGGCGTCGATGGACGACCAGTCCTGCTTTTCTAACCAGTCGTCCAGCGTTTCGGCGCCGCACGCGGCGAGCGACGACGCGCTCGCGAGCAGGATCATCCAGGATGGGACCACACCTATCGATCGCGACGGCAGGGGCATACGTGTTCGCATCCAGGTCCTCGTTCTTTCCATGGCCGTATCGTTAGGCCGAGTTGCCGCGCACGAGCCGGCTTGCGACGACCAGCGCGAGCCAAACCGCGGCCGCCAGACCGGAGAGCCACGACGACCACGGTTCCTCGGCCGCCTGTTCGCGGGGATCGGCGTGCGCCCGGGAGAGATCACGCTCGATGAAGCCCGCGCCGTGATCATACGCGGAAATACGACTGCTCTCACCAGGTTCGGCTTGCGCAGCCCACAGTAGGCTACAACGCTGCCGAGGACGAGCTGAGCGAGCAGAACGATCCAGCAAATGCCAGCGTCGCCACAGAGAGGCCGAGACACAACGAACGGACGTCGTTCGCGTTTCTCTCAGCCGGCTCAATTAACGGGCGCGACCTCGTAGTCGTCGAAGAGCGCCCCCCCGACCCCGTTGGGCTTGTACGCATAGACGAGGCCGACGGTGGCGTGGACGGGTACGGTGAACTGCACTGAATACAACCCGTAATCAGTGCTTGTCACCATCTGGTACGACTCCGAGATGACCGATCCTCCGCTGTTGAAGAACTTGGCTCCGATGGAAGCCTCGTCACCGCTGTTTTCGAGCCGCGCGTAGGCGCTCACTTTGTATGAGCTGCCGACTTGGAGCTGGCTGATCAGATCTTGCTCCGCGCCTCCTCGCGCGCTGCCGAGGTGCAACACGAGCCGCCCCGAGTGCGGTCCGGGGAGCATGGTCGCGGCGGATCCGTAAAGGTGCCAGCCGATCTGGCCGGCCTCGAAGCCTGGATTCGTGACGCGCACCGGCGCTGGGGGCGCGCTCGCGGGCGGTGTCGGCGTGGAGGGCGTCGAGCTCTGGGCGAACAGGGCTCTGAAGCGCGCCGCGGAGTCCGGGAACGTGGTGGTGAAAGTGCGCAGCGCGGTCGTGCCGTTGCCGTCGCCGTCGACGTCGGAGAGCTGATGGCTTCCATCGACCCAGTTCACGTCGAAGTAGATCTGATATCCCACGCGGCTCTCCGGCGCGCGGATGAAGTCGTACATCTTTCCGATGTAGAAAGGATCCTCGCCGCCGCCGTGGCCGTCGTCGCGCGTCCACACGCCCCACTCGGGAATCGACAAGAGCTTGCCGTGCGCGGTGGCCATGTCGCGCATCGCGTAGAGGCCTTGCGACATGTCGTTCCACGCATTGGTCTGACGAGTCAGGCGACACGATGCATCACAATTGGCCGGATATGGATAGGTGTTGGCGGCCCATGACGTGTCGTAAGCGTCGACGCCGATGTAGTCCACATACGCGTCGCCTGGCCACGCCGCGTGGATCTGCGAAGAGCTCCATTGAGCGATGTCTTCGGTAGGGTTCCAATCGAACTTGAAGCCGGCGTTCGGCTGCGCTTGACGCATGACCGTGACCACTTGGCGAAAACAGCCGGCGAACTGCGCCTCGCGGCCGCTCGCAGCCCAGGGAAACCAGTCGCCGTTGAACTCCCAGCCCACTCGCAGGATCGTCTGGCCGAGACCGTAGGACACGAGGTTGTTCGCGAGCGCGCGCCAATACGAGTCATAGGCGCCGTCGCTGCATTTCTGCAGCGAGACGTCGTCGCTCGTACCGAGTGAACCATCGGGGCCTGCACCGTTCGCCGGCCCAGGAAGCATGGAGAGCGCACACACAAGCTTGCGACCGGGCCGGGCGTTGATCCAGCGACTCCACGCCGACAGTTGCCAGTCCGGACCTGTGACGTCCGCCCAATGATCGCGACCGGTGTAAGTAAGGGCGACGTCGAAGTTGCGCCCGAGCCAAGTGGCCGCGGCGTCGATCAGCAAGGGCCCGTTCGGCGCATCCCAGTGATACATGCCCAGTGCAGGATCGGCGCTATCCAAGGCCTGCGTGACCATCTCGATGTCCGGCCGCGCCGTCTCTTCGCTTTCTTGCGCGACACAAGCGGAAAGGCCGCATGCCGTCAGTCCGGCGTTTCGCCACGCGTTCTTCTTCCACCCCATCGAACCACCCTCCCAGTCTTCTCGTGTCGCAGGCAGAGGAGCGCCACCAGCGAAGAGCAGCGGGCTCTTGCCTGACCAAACACGGTTACCCAGCGCGAACCTTCGGACGCGATGCAGACTCAGATGAACTCGTCTTCGCCCGCGAATGCGCGAGCACCTACTGCAGGCGTCTGCCTCTGTTTCGCGTGCCCCGTTCTACCCTCGGGGCAGACGAAGCGGGCCTGGGTATAGGGAAGGGGCAAGCGTAAGCAAGTAACATCCGGGTGCCATACCCATAGACTTCGAACCTCCTCGCGCGAATGGTCGCCATGCTGATCAAGTTGTGCCGCTCGAAGATTCGTCGCCGTCGCCGACAACGTCCACGAGACCGGGGGGAAGTCTCGGAGATTTGCCCTCTTCTCCGCATTGGACGCATTAAGTGAATGCATTGCTCGAGGCGTGCGGGGCGTCGGCGCTCCCACGACGTCTGCGAGCTGTCGATGACGTTTTTGCAACGAATCAGCATCAGCTCCGCGAGCGCAATCGCAATTCAGCCGGCGTCGTCACGCGCGCTGGCAAGGCCGGCGCGGAGGGAGCTTCCGTTGCTCGACTGTCACGGAGCGAGCGCGGTCTTGTGGTATAGGCTCGCCGCCCGAAGCCGGGCTGAATCGGGAGACCGCACCATGAAGTGGAAGACGGTTGCGTGGATCGGTGCGGGCAGCGCTTGCGCCATGTGGCTCGGTCGCGCTGCGAGCTCGAGCCGGGGTGCCACGCTCGCGAGCGACGGGTCGGCTGCGTCGAGCGCCGAGGGCCGCGACCGCGCGCCACGGCGAAGCTGCGAGCTCGCCCCGAACGGGACGCTTTGCAATCACCCGGTGAGCGGCATTTGCGTATCCAACCGCTGCGTCGGAGTGAGCTGCGGAGATGGAATTGTGTACGGCGACGAGGAGTGCGATGACGGCAATCGCGACGACGGCGATGGCTGTAACGCGGCATGTCACTGGGAGCTCTTGCCGAACTGTTCGAACGGCGTCGTCGATCCCTCGGAAGAGTGCGACGACGGGAACATGGATGACTCCGATCAGTGCACGCTGCGCTGTACGGTCGCGCGCTGCGGCGATGGGGCGCTCGGACCAGGCGAAGAGTGCGACGACGGCAACATCGATGACACCGACGAGTGCACCGCAGAATGCCACCCGCCCGTGTCGGATCAGGCGCAGGCGAGGGCCATGAGCGGCGGCGGGTGCGGCGGCGGCTTTCTCGGCGCAACGCCAAGCTCGGACGACGACGAAAGCGTCAACGTGGGCGGGAGCGCCGGCCGAACACGCGCGGGAGCGGGTGCCAACGGCGTCCCTGCCGGGACGCATGCGTCGACTCAGAACGCCGGCAAGTCGGCGGGAAGCTCGGGGACGGAGAGCGGCTCGGCGAGCTCTCATGGCGAGGGATCCGGAAGCGGCGCCAGCTCGAGCAGCTCCTCGGACCGCCCAACGACGTGGACCGACGCGGGGCAGCCCCAGAGCTGTCGCGCGTGCCGCGACCAGCATTGCCGAAACTATCAGGGTACCGACCTGGTCGCGGGTTGTCTCGAGCGTTTGGATGCCACGTACGGGGCGCCCATGGGGGATGGCAACTTCGTCCGCGACTGCACGGCCGTCGTGAACTGCGCGCACGCCAGCGGCTGCGCGAACGATCACGTGATGTACGCGAGCCCCTGCTATTGCGGCGCGCAGGATACGGAAGGCTGCATCGAGAAAGGGCCGGCCCCGGGCGCGCCATGCGTAAGCGAATGGCAGGTCGCAGCGCGCTCCAGCGCCAACCAAGTCATCCTCGAGCACATGACAGACATGTCGCATCCGACGGGCTGGGCTTACTACCTGTTGCGCTGTGAGCTCGAATTCTGCCGCGAAAGCTGCATGTCTAACGATTGACTTTGCAAGAGGAGCGCGAGAGGATCGTCCATGAAACACGCTCAGCTTCGTATGTTTTGGCAGCTGTCGCGACTGGTCGTCGGGTGCTGCGTCCTGACAGCGGGTTGCGGGACCAAAGATGAGAAGACCCC
>CAZYWR010000843.1:0-6922 GCA_964651185.1 uncultured Polyangiales bacterium | reverse complement strand
CTCGAGATCGTACGCGGTGGCAGCGCGCGCGTTGCCGTTGCTGCTCGTCCGCAGCTCGATCACGAGCGACACCGCGCGCAGCGTCACGTCGGCGCCGACCGCGCGATCGAAGGAGGAGAGGGCGTCTTTGGCGGAGCGGGCCTCGAACGTGGCGATGTTGCCGTGCGCGCGGTGCGCGAACGCGTCGAGTACGGCCGGCAGCTCCTCCTCGCGTAGACCGTGCGTGAGTAAGCGGTCCGGGCGGAAGGAGCGCGCGCGTTCGAGCAGCTCCGCGATCGGGACCGCCCCGAGCTTGAGGCAGATCGCCGAGCGTTCGCCGATCGCGATCTCGGGCGCACGCTCGAACAACGCCACGCGGTCATCGGGGGGACACGCGGCCAGCGCGGCCGCCGCGAAGCTGGCGAGCTCGGCGCCGTTCGGGCCCACGATCCAGACGTGCCGCTTGTGCCGCGTCGCTTCCTCGATGCAGGTCGCCAGCGCGGCCGGGGCGAGCTCGCGCTCTGTGAGCTCGCGCAGCGTGCTGGCGCGAGGCGGGCGTCTGCGCACGGAGACCACGGGGCCGTTGCTCGCCGCCGCCGGCAACACCGCGACCACCTGCAGGCCATTGGCGAGCGACACGTCATAGCTGGCGCCTCCCTCCGGCACACCGGCCTGGTCAGCCACGTCCCGCACGATCTGCACGAGCTCATCCGGCGAGGCGAACGAGGCGCGCTCCAAGCCGAGCCCCGCGCCGCGATCTGCGCGAATGCGATCATAGCGCTCCACGACGACGTGAAATACGGATGGGTCGGCGAGCACCAGATCGAGCGGCCCGAGCACGCTGTCGCGCAGCGGCGTCTCTTGCGTGGTGCGCCGCCCGAGCGCGCCCTCGAGCCGATCGTGCAGGCCCTCGAGCGGCGGCGGGAACGACGTGCCGGGCGCGGGCACGCTCGCGGGCCGCGCCTGTTCGCGCGACGAGCGCTCCTCGAACACTTCGAGCTCGCTCTCGTCGGCCGGCAAGATGGGCTCTTCGTCGCCCGCGCCATCCATGGTTCGATCAGGCCCGCCGGGCGTGGCGACGGTCGTGGCAGGGATCGACGAGTGCGAGGTGGGACCGCGCAACACGAGCGGCACGCCGTTGTCGCCGTCTGCTCCGTGCGCGACCGCTGCTTCGCCCTCTTCGCCGGCGCGCGGCAAGAGAGAGGGCGGCCGCAGCGCGTCGAGCGGCGGGGCCGTCTCGAGCGTGAGGATGTAGTCGCCGACGTAGATCTTGTCGCCCTCTTTGACGACCAGCGGCGACGTGATCTTGCGCCCGTTCACGTAGGTGCCGTTCGTGCTCTTCAGGTCGACCACGATGAAGCGGTTGTCCTTGAGCACGATGCGGGAGTGGCGCTTGGAGACGTTGCCTTTCGGCAGGACCACGTCGTTGCCCGGGACACGGCCGATGGTCACTTCGGATTCAGTGACCGTGGCGCGCCGCTCCGGGCCGTCTTTCTCTGAGATGACCACGGTGAACATGGGTTCCCGATCATACATGGCCGGCCCGCCCGCGACAGCAAGCTCGTGTGCACCCGCGCGAAATGAGAGCTCTCGATCCTCGAACTCGTCATCGAGTTGGTTCCTCGAGGCGCAAGCCGGGCGGTAAGGACTCGCCGAAGACGCGTCCCTGTTCCGCGGCGCTCAGCTCCCCGCCTTCGCGCACCAGCTTGACCCAGAGCTCCGCGTCGCCGACGCGCGCCAGCGCCTGCGCTGCGCGCTCGCGCAAAGCGGGCTCGAGATCGCGCTGACGGTCGTGCGTGAGGCGCGCCAGTTGTGCGACCGCGAACGGGGCCTGTTCGACCGAGCCCAGATCGCGGGCGAGCGCCTGCGCTAGCCACTCGCTGGCGACCGCGGCAGGAACCACGGCGTGGGCGCTGCCGTAGAGCGGCGCGCGGGCGCCCAAGCGGCCGAGCGCCCACCAGCCGCTCTGGGCAGACAGCTCACCTTTTTCCAGGCGCGCGAGCAACCAACCGCCGACCTGAACCTTGCGTGTGACGGGCACGCGCTCGAGCGTGCCGGCCAGGCGCACCATGTCCTCGAGCCCGAGCGCCTTCGGCCCTTTCGGGCGCGGCTTGGGGCGCGGGCCTGGTGGTTCGAGGTAATAGCTGAGCTCGTCCAGCAGCGCGTTCTGGCGCGCTTCGTCGAGGCCCCCAGCGATGCGCCGCCACAAGATCCACCACTGCGACCAGACCTGCGCGTCGGGCACGAATTGGAGCCCCTCGCCGCGCAGCGCCCACACCTGGTCGACCCGGAACGCATCGAGCGGGTAGCCGAAGCCGGGGCGCAGGCAGTAGCCGGTCAGATGCAGCCAGATCCGTTCATGATCGGCGGAGCGGCGCCGGCGTTTTTGGCCGGCGAGCAGGGCGCCGAACAGCTCGCGCAGGAGCGCCGTATCCCAGCCTTCGCGCGATCCGAGCACCTTTTCGAGGTCGGTGCGCAAGGTCTTGATGCGCTTGCCTTCGAGCTCTTTGTTGGCTTTGCCGAAGTAGGCGTGGACGAGCGCGGTCGCCTCCGCGAAGCGCGGGTGCAGCTGGCTCACGCGCTCCGGCGCGCGCGAGCTCGGCGCCGCGGCCTTGCCGCGCAGGTCGAACTCGAGCTTGTAGCGCCGCGCGCGTCCGGCTTCACGCACGTCGTTGCGCTCGCGCGCGCTCGCGTGCGCCGTCTCGCCATTCTTGCGCGTGCCTGCGGGCGCCGTCTCGTCACCTTCGCGTCCGCTTGGGGGCGCTGTCTCGTGACGCTCGCGTCCGCTTGGGGGCGCCGTCTCGTCGCGCTCGCGTCCGCTTGCGGGCGCTTCGACGCAGCTCATCTCCAGGGTGCCTACCTCGGTGAGCGCGGTATGGAGCTCGACGCGTAGCTCTTTCGCGTCGCCCGGCTGGGCTTCGAGCACGGCCGCGATTTCGGGCAGCTCTCGATAGCTATCGTCGAGATCGATCAGGTCGCCCGGGCGGTGCGGCCGCTCCAGGGTCGTGGTCCACAGACGAAAGCGCACGGGCTCGCCCACGCGCAAGAGAAAGGTGCGCCCGCGCAGGACCCGCTCCTCGCCCTCTTCGGCGCCGCGCGGCAGCACGCAGATGCCGCTGATCTTGCCGCCCTCGGTCGCGACCGAGAGGTAGTAGCTGCGCGGGGAGCCGCCGCCGATGCGCAGCCCCACGCCGCGCCGCGCGAGGCCGTAGGCCACCGCACCGCGCGCGACCGCCAGCTCGGGCTCGCGGTTGTCGAGCTCGCGCAGGGCCGCGCCGCGGAAGCTCGCGAGCACCTCCGACAGGCGCGCCTTGAGCGCGGCCGAGCGGAACACGCCGCCGTTGTAGAGCACCGCCTCGGGAAGGAGCGGTTCGCGCAGCGCCTCGGGCAGGCCCAGCGCCTCGGCCGCGGCGCGCTGATGGCGCAAGAGGAAGGCCGCGACGTGTTTGGTGATCGCCGGATCGGCCGCGTAGGGCAGCCCGAACTCGACCAGACCGATGCGGCGCGTCTCGGGCTTCGCGGTGAGCGGGACCTGCGGCATGAAGCCGTCCACGACCAGGGCTTCGACCTGCGCGCGTGTGAGCGCCGTCGTGCGCGTGCCGCCGATCAGCTTCGAGCCGAGGCCGAGCACGCTGACGCTCTCGTATTCCGGCGGATGTTCGCCGAGCAGGCGCTCCTTCGCGCCCCGGCATTGCTCGACCAGCTGGGCGAAGCGCGCGACCGGCAGGCGCTCGCCCCCGCTCGATAGCGCGGGCTCGCTCGCGCGCGCGAGCGCCAGGTCCATGTTATCGCCGCCCAGCATGAGATGATCGCCGACGGCGATGCGCGTCAGGAGCGGCCCGCTCTCGCGCAGCTCGACGTGGATCAAGGTGAGGTCGGTGGTGCCGCCACCCACGTCGACCACCAGCGCGAGCCGCACGCCCGCCAGCTCCTCCGCGAGCGTGTTCTGATGCCGGTCGATCCAGTCGTAAAACGCGGCCTGCGGCTCCTCGAGCAAACGGAGCTTGGGGAGCCCTGCGCGCTGTGCGGCTTCCAGCGTGAGCGCGCGCGCCGCTTCGTCGAACGAAGCGGGCACCGTGAGCACGACCTCCTGCGCCTCGAGCGGATGCTCGGGATGCGCCGCGTTCCAGCGCGCGCGCACGTGCCCGAGGTAGCTCGCGCTGGCGTCGACCGGCGACACCGTCGGCACACCGGTCGCGGCGCCCCAGGGCAAGATCGGCGCTTTGCGATCGAGCGCGCCGTGCGAGAGCCAGCTCTTGGCGCTCGCTACCAGTCGCCCGGGCACCTTGCTGCCCAGGCTCTGCGCGAGCGCGCCCACCACGCCGTCGGGCAGCTCCGAGAGTCGCTCGAGCCGGCTCCACGCGAGGTCGTCGGCCGCGAGTTCGCCCTCCGCAGGGTGGTAACGAAACGACGGCAAGAGCGGGCGTCGTTCGACTTGGCCAGGCGCGACCAGCTGCTCGATCGCGAACACTTGGATCGCAGTGCGCGCGCGCGCGTTTGGGTCGTCACGCGCGCGCGCGAGCTCGACGAAGCCGACCACCGTGTGCGTGGTCCCGAGGTCGATGCCCACGGCGTAGCGCGGGCGCGCTTCAGCCATGCGCGCGCCTCACGCTTCCGCCCGCGTGTCGAGCTCGACCTTCCAGCGCTGATCGCCCTGGCGCTCCACCGCCTCGAGCTCGAGCGTGCCGACCTCGGTGACGCCGGCCTGGAGCTGCACCGTGACCACCTCGCCGGGCGCGTGCCCTTCGGCGGGGAGCTGCGCTTCGATTTCAGAGAGCTCGACCAGCTCGTCGTCGCTCCAGCGCTCGAGCACGTCGCCCGCGCGATCGTCGCGGCGCACGGACGAGCCGAAGAAGCGAAAGCGCACGGGCTCCCCCGTCACCAGGCCGAACTCGCTCTCCGGCAGCGCCGCGCGCGTGCCCTCTTCGAGCCCGAACGGCGCCACGCACAACGCGGAGAGCGGCGGCGGCACGCCCGGCACCGCGGGCATCGCGCTCTCCACGCCGATGTAATAGGCCATGGCCGTGCCGCCGCGGATGCGGATGCCGGCGCCCTGGCGCACTTGCCCGTAATACGCCGCGCCGCGCGCCACCGCGAGATCGAGATCGGCGCCCTCGAGCACGCGCACGGGCTCGCCACCCGCCCCGACGAGCCAATGATCGAGCACGGCCACGATGCGCTCTTGCAAGAGGCGCGACTTGAACACGCCGCCGTTGAACAGCACCGCGGTGGGCCGCGCGAAGGTGTGTCCGTCCGTGGCCAGGGCCCCCGCTTGGCGCGTCAGAAAGGCCGCCAGATGGCGGGTGACGGCCGCGTCCTGCGCGTAGGGCAAACCGAGCTGGGTGAGCGCGGCGCGCGCGCGCCCGAGCGGCCGCTCGTGCGCTTCGACCGGCGGAAAGAAGCCCTCGAGCAGCACGCGCTCGAGCTCCGCGCGCGTGAGCTCCGCGCGCAGGCTGCCGCCGATGAGCTTGGAGCCGCGACCGGGGATCACCACCGGCGCGCTCGCGAGGTCGCGGTCCGTCAGGAGCTGCTCCTTCGCGACGCGCGCCGCCTGCGTCAACGTCGCCAGCTGCACCGGGTCGAGAGAGTTGCCGGCGGCCTCGAGCTGCGTGCGCAGCACGTAGGCGAGCGCGAGGTCCATGTTGTCGCCGCCGAGCAGGATGTGCTCGCCCACGGCGGTGCGTTCGAGCGTGAGCTCGCCCGCTTGCTCGCGCACCGCGATGAGCGAGAAGTCGCTGGTGCCGCCGCCCACGTCGATCACCAGGATCACGTCGTTCAAGGCGACTTGCTTGCGCCACTGGCCGCGTGAACCCGCCACCCACGCGTAAAGCGCGGCCTGCGGCTCTTCGAGCAGCACGGCGTGGCCGAGCCCGGCGAGCCGCGTCGCCTCCGCCGTGAGCTCGCGCGCGGCTGGGTCGAAGGACGCGGGCACCGTGATCGTCACGAGCTGCTCGCGCAGCGGTGCTTCGGCATGGCCGGCGTCCCATGCGGCGCGCAGGTGCTCGAGGTAGTGCACGCTGGCATCCAACGGCGAGACTTTCGGGACCTCCGCGGGCGCGCCCACCGGCAGGATCTTCGCGCGGCGATCGATCGCGTGGTGCCCGAGCCAGCTCTTGGCGCTCGCCACCAAGCGCGCCGCGCTCTTCACGCCCAGCGCGCGCGCGAGCTCGCCCACCACGAAGTGGGTCGGGTACCCCTGCCAAGGCAAAGTCAGATCGTCCGGGGCCAGCTCGCGCTCGTGCGGCAAGTAGAGGAACGAGGGCAAGAGCGCGCGTGCCTCGACCTGTCCCGGCGCCACCAGCTGCGGGACGGCGAACGCGCTCTCCGCCACCTCTTCGCCTTCACTCAGCTCGAGGTCGACGCTCGAGAGTGCGCAGTGCGTGGTTCCGAGATCGATGCCGACTGCGTGGATTGGCTCACTCATAGCTCCACCTCCGCAGGCGCCAGCACGCGCACGTCGAAGCCCGGGCTGAGCTTCGGCAGCTCGATGCGCACCGCGCGCCAGCCTGCGTGCGCGAGTGCGCCGGTGAACGGTGGCTCGCCCACGACGTTGCCGGTCAGCCGGATCTCGTGCGCCGAGAAGCCCGCGGGGATGGACACGCGCGCGCCCTCGGCCTCGCTGCGGATGCGCTCGAGCGTCACGTGGCCGAGCAGGGCCTTGCGCGTGCTCGCGTGCACCACGCGCGCAGCCGCCCCGATCTCCGCGTCGCCGTAGCGGCTGATATCCTCTTGCAGAAAGTCCACCAGGCGGCCTTCGCGCTGGAGGAGTCCGAGCAGCTGGAGCGCACCATCCGTGGGGACTTCGCGCAGCTTGGGCGGCTCGGGTGCGGGCGGCGCGACCGGCTCGGGGCGCGGCGCCGGAGCAGGCTCGCCGCTCGCCAGGCGCGCCACCCGACCCGCGTAGCGTGGGTCGAACAGCACGCGGAAGAACGCGGCGAAGGCG
>CAZYWR010000842.1:0-4436 GCA_964651185.1 uncultured Polyangiales bacterium | reverse complement strand
AGCGCGAGCGCCTCGTCGACACGCCCGCGCGCAGCCTCGGCGCGCGCGATGAGCTCGAGCTCGGAAAGCGACGCCGCGGCGCGCGTCGCGTGCGCACGGCCAAGTCCGGGGGCGAGCGACCGAAGCTCGCGCGGCAGCGCTTGCTCTTGTGCCGGGGTCGCGCTCGCTTCGGGCGCCGCGGCATGCGCGAGCTCAGGAGTGGCAGCGGACTGGCCAAGCACGATCTCGACGTTGCGCTGCGCCGGGCGCCCGTGCAAAGCGAGCGAGTTTGGGTCCGCGGACGCGCGCCGGCCGGACGGCGCGCTTAGCGAGGGATGATGCTCCGCGGGTTTGCGCGCCACCCACCAACCGAGGCCAAGACCCGCCGCCAGCGCGAGCGCCGTCACGAATCTGGCCGCGCTGGAGTGGATGGCCTGGCCGGCGGGCCGCGTCCCGAACGCGCCTCGTGGGGCGCCGATCTCAGCAGGCGGCGATCCGAGCCGCAGCACGCTCGGCGCAGCCACCCCCGCATCGCCGCTCTGCAGCGCGACCCGGGCCGCCAACCGGCGGAGGTCCGTCGGGCTCGGCCCGTCCGCACGCGCGAGCGCCACGAATTCGCGCAGGGGCGCCGGCGCGTCCGGATCTTCGAACAGCGGTCTCAAGCCCTCGGCCATCATACGGACCTCCGTTCCGCGTGCACCCGCGCGAGCGCGGCCTCGAGCTTGCGCCGCGCGGCGTACAGCCGCGAATACGCCGTCTGCAGCGGACAGCCCACGATCTCGGCGATTTCCTCCATGGGGATCCCTTCGACGTCGAACAAGACGAAGACGGTCCGCTTGTCGTCATCGAGCTCATCGAGCACGCGGCACAAGTGCTCGCGCGCCTGCGCCGCCACCACGCCTTGTTCTTGCGCTGCGTCCACGCTCTGCTCGGGGGGCTCGTCGGCGTACAGATCCGGCCTCACGCTGGCCCGCCTGCGGTAATCCAGCGCCCGCCGATGACAGATGCCGTAGATCCATGTGCGCAACGTGCAGCGCCCTTCAAAGTTGTGCAGATTACGATGCACGCCCAAGAACACTTCCTGGGCCACGTCGTCGAGGTCGGCGTCCGCCACGCCGAGCCTGAGCAGCACCCGCCAGACGAACACGGAATACGCGCGGAACACCTCGGCAAACGGCGGCACTGTCCGCGGCGAACCCGCTGATCCTTCGAGCTTCGTGTCGCGGTCGGCCGGAGTGTCGTGCCGCCATGGCATGTCGCGTTGCGCGGTGTGCACGGCTTTTCCCAAGCTGCTCCGACCTCTAGCCTGAAACGGCCTCGCACGATCGGTCGGACTGCGCGGCGCGCTTTCTTAGCCAAAGCGCCGGGCGGCTGCGGGCGAGGGGGTGAAGCGCACGCAAAGCAAACCGGGGCGTGTCGCCGCGAGCCGCTGCCGTCGCCATGCGTGAGAAGATCGGGTCCGTCCCGCGACCAACCCCCAGAGCCCGAACGAGTGGTGATCTCGAACGTCGGAGCTGGGATGTCGCGCGTCGCCCTTACTCTTATGAGATTTTTCGTCGGCGGCTCGCTCGCGTTCGCGGGCTGTGCGCGTCCCGGCGTCGAAGACCCCTTGGAGTGGTTCGTGACAGACGACGCCGGAGCCGACGACGGAGCGGCGCCGATCGCGGCCGGGGCGACCGGAGGCCTCGATGCTTCCCTCGCGTGCAATGCGCAAGATCCCCTCGCGCGGGCGCTCTGCAAGTACGCGCCGCCGGGCGACGCTCCGCCGAGCCTGCAAGACTTTCTAACTGGCCTGGGCGGTGTCGGAGGGCCGTTCGGTCTCCCCTCCGGAGATGGCGGCTTCGGCCGTGCCCCGTTTGTGGACCTGACGCCGAGCGCCGCGCAGTGTGGCGCGGCCGCTGATCCGTGGACGCAGCTGCGATGCGGCCTCGGGCCGGACGGCGGCACGTTCGATCCATTCGCGCGACCGTTTCCAGCTCCCGGCGCCGCACAGACGAACGTGCTGGACGCCGGTGCGTTCGCACCGGATGCGGCGGCGGCCTCCTTGGCCGACGCGAGCGGCGAGGCCGACGGGGACCTGGAGCCCTGAAGGTCAGCGTCCCCCGTGCCTGGTCGTAGTCGTAGCGCGAGCTCTTGCTGAGCAGGGAACCTGGGGCCCTGAAGGTCAGCGGCCCCGTGCGGCGATAGATCGCAGCGCGAACGACGATGCGGGTGCCTGGCGGTCTGCGTGCTGAGGCAGCTCGCGACAGGCGAGCCCAGGCGCGCATCTCCGAGCGCGGAACACCGACGTGATGTCCGGGATGCGCCCTCGTCGCGTCGGCCCGCGACGAGACATTGCGCGGGTGGACCGAAGATGGTCCCGATCTTGCTCTGACTCCCTCCGTCGCCACGGACCGAGCCACGCGCGCATCCGCGAGCGACATGGCTCACGGCCGTGCCACGGCACGAGAGGAGCATTTATGGAGAGCCGTGCGAAGTTTCTCGGACATCCCGTACACCAGATGCTGATCCCCCTCCCTGCGGGTCTGTTCATCGTGGCGGTCATCCTCGATGTCATCGATGCGTTCGTGAAAGCTTCGTGGATCCCGACCGTCACGTTCTGGAACCTGGCGCTCGGCGTCGTCTCCGCGCTGGTCGCGGCGGTGTTCGGCTTGGTGGACTGGACGAAGATCCCGAGCGGAACGCGCGCGAAGCGCGTGGGCGCGCTCCACGGCCTCGGCAACGGGATCGCGGTCGTGCTGTTCGCCGCAGCCGTGTGGCTACGCGCCGGCGTCCCCGACCAGCGCGCAGCGGTGGGCGCGCTCACACTCGAGCTGGTGGCCTTCGTGCTGCTCGGCGTGACGGCCTGGCTCGGCGGCGAGCTGGTGGACCGGCTCGGGGTGGGCGTCGACGATGGCGCGCACCTGAACGCGCCGAGCTCGCTGCGCGCGAAGCACGTCTCGCGGCTTCCCTAGTCTCGCGGCTCCCCTAATTGCGCGCCGTCCCCAGCGCGGAGCGGCCTACGCACGCGCGATGTGCATCGACTATGCTGGCGGCGCCTCGATGCCGACACCCAGCTCCCGTTCGCGACGATTCGCCTCGTGGTTGATCTTGGCGCTGCTCGCATCGAGCAGCCTCTGTGCGCGGACTGAGGCACAAGCTCGGTTCACCGAGGAGGCGGAGGAGGTCGGCGCCGTGCTGGCGCTGGTGGCGCAGCGGCTCTCGCTCATGCCCGCCGTCGCAACCTACAAATGGCAGCATCAGCTGGCAGTCTACGACGCGGCGCGCGAGGAGAGCCTGCTCGAACAGCTCGCTCTTCGCGCCGCAGCGCTGGGGATCGACGCGGAGGCCGCGCGCGCTCTGTTCGGCGTTCAGATGCGCCTCGCCCGGGGCGTGCAGGAGCGCACCATCACCCGTCTGCGCGAACGCGGACTGCAAGGGGCGCCTGTGTCCGATCTGCAGACAGAGCTGCGTCCACGGCTCGATCGGATTAGCGGACAGCTCCTGGAGGCGATCGCCGTGGCGCTGCCTGCGCTGCAGGCGCCGGGCCTGGCGGAGCGTTACGCCGCGGAAGGGGCGCGCGTGCTCGCCGCGGTTGGCCTCGACGCGCGCGAAGCCGAGGAGCTCGTAGCAGCCCTCGGCGAACTCCGGGCGGCCGAGCTGCCGGCCACGAAGCGCGTGCTGGCGCGCAAGGTGCTGCGGGTCGGCACCACCGGCGATTATGCGCCGTTCAGCGCCGAGGCGAAGGGGGCGTTGACGGGCGTCGACGTGGCCTTGGTCCAAGGGTTTGCGCGCTCGTTGGGCGTCTCCGTGCGCTTCGTGCGCACCAGCTGGCCGGCGCTGCGCGCGGATCTGCAGCGCGGCGCGTTCGATCTCGCGGCGAGCGGAATCAGTGTGACGCCGGAGCGCCGAGCCGCAGGACGCTTCTCCGTCCCGTATCACCGCGGTGGTAAGACCGCGATCGGCCGCTGCGAGGAGCGCGCCCAGCTCGATACCCTAAGTAAGATCGATCGGCCGACCGTGCGTCTGATCGTGAACTCTGGCGGCACGAACGAGGCGTTCGCGCGCGCCCAACTGACGCACGCTGCGCTGCGCGTGATGTCTGACAATCGCGCGGTCTTCGGCGAGCTCCTCGCCGGCCGGGCAGACGCGATGATCACCGACGACGTCGAGGTCGCGCTCCAAACCAAGCTCCATCCCGAGCTGTGCCGTACCACGCGCGAGCTGTTCGCGACGAGCGACAAGGCATGGTGGACGCCGCCGGACAGCGATCTGGCGCAAGCCGCGGATCGTTGGCTCGCCGCGCGCCTGAAAGACCGCACGGTCGCGCGCACACTGGCGCGCGCCCTCCAAGAGGCGCGCTGAGCGCGGGCGAGCGCGACGAGTCCATGTGCTGCGAACCGGTTCGTCGAGCGAGCGCCGTTCAGGCACCGCGCTTGGGCACAGCGATGGCGCATACGCGCGCCGAGACCGCGCGC
>CAZYWR010000841.1:0-2941 GCA_964651185.1 uncultured Polyangiales bacterium | reverse complement strand
CACCAGCCCGCGCGCGACCTGCTCCGCCGCCGTCAACCTCTTCTTGGGATCGATGGCGACGTGCCAGCGCGCGGCCAGCTCGTCGAGCCGAGCGGGGGAAAGCGAGAGGATGAGTTCGAGCAGCTTCATTTACGGTTCGCTCGCGCGCGCGAGCGCGCGCTTCGACAGCTCACGGCGACAACAGCGCGGTCGTCCAGCCGCCCTCCGCACGCGTGTACAGGACGCGCTCGTGCAGACGGTCCGCACGATCTTGCCAAAACTCGAGGCTCGTCGGTACGACCCTGAAACCGCCCCAGAACGGCGGCCGGGGCACCGGCTGTCCTTCGAACCGGACCATGTGCTCCGCCACGCGCGCCGCCAATTCGGCGCGATCCGCCAGCGGCGCGCTCTGGTGACTGGCCCAGGCGCCGAGCTGACTGCCGCGCGGACGGCCCGCGAAATAGCTGTCAGCCTCGGCCGCGCCGACGAGCTCGACGGAGCCCTCGATGCGCACCTGCTCGCCCGTGCTCGCCCAGTGGAAGGCCAGTGCTCCGTGAGGGTTCGCCCGCAGCTCGCGCGCCTTGCGGCTGTCTAGGTGGGTGTAGACGCAAAAGCCGCGGGCATCGAACTCCTTGACCAGCACGAAGCGCAGCGAGGGACGACCGCGCGCGTCGGCGGTCGCGAACGCGGCGCGCGCGACGTCGAAAGCCTCCGTCGCACGGGCGCGATCGTAGCTGGCGCGAAAGCGCGCGATCGGATCGGGATCGCTCATCACTCGGCCACCGTAGCGCCCGCGAGCCTTGTCGGGCAGGTCACCGAGTGTTCTTTTGCAGACTGCGCAAACCGCCTCGGGGCGCGGCCAAGGGGGCCTTTCAGAACCGGAGCGCGAGTGATAACGTGCGCCATTCGATGGATGCAAACGTGCGACAACTGATGACGCAGTTGCGCCAAAATCCCCTGGATTTCGGCGTGTTGGACGCGTTGCGCCGGCACTGCGAAGCGACGCAAAGCTACGCGGTCTGGGCCGAGGCGCTCGAGCACCACGCGCGCGCCGCGAGCGACGCCGAGGGCGATCCGATCGAGCTCGGGCGTCTCCACTATGAGCTCGGCAACCTCTACCGCGAGCACCTGGGTCGCTCCGATCGCGCGCTCGATCACTATCGTACGGCGATCGACTTCGACGCCGCGCAGCGGCCGGCGCTCGCCGCCGCACGTACGATCCTCACGGAGAGCGGCGAGTGGGAGCAGGTGATCGAGCTCCTGACGCGCGAGGCGGAGTCCTTGCCGGGCGGGCGCAAGCGCGCGGCAAAGCTCGCGGAGCTCGCCACGCTGTTCAAGTCGCAGCTCAACGACCGCGAGCAGGCTACGGCCGCGCTGCGCGAGGCGGTCGGCTACGCCCCCGACAACCTGCAGATCCAGCACGAGCTGGCCACCGTGCTGCTCGAGACCGCAGACCACCTCGGCGACGCCGAGGACGCCGAAGCCCTGCGGCGCGAAGCGGCGGATGTGCTGCTCCTGATGGCGCGCTCCGTCTCGGATGATTACGCGCTCGCGTACACCGAGTCCGCGCTCGACGCGGTGCCTGATCATCAAGGGGGGCTCGCGCTCCTGGAGGAGCTCGCACCGCGCATGGGCTGCGCCGATACGCTCGCCCCCCGCTGGCTCACGGCGATCGGCAGCACGCGCGATGCGCGGATCGGGCGCGCGCTACGTCTGAAGATGGCGCGCGCGTACGTCGCGGTGGGTCAGCTCGACGACGCACGCATCTGTCTCGCTCCGCTGCTCCAGGCGGGCGACGAGGAAGCGCGCGCGCTGGCGCAAGCACTCGCCGAGGAGGACGATGAACCGGCGGATGACGACGGAGCGCTCGAGGCGCGCGCTGACGCGCCCGAGGTGCCTGCGCAGGGCTTCGAAGCGCAGTGGGAGGCGCGCGCTGCGACGCCGAGTCGGGAGCCCGAGTACGGCTCGGCCGGGATGCGAGCGGAGCCAGGCGGCGGATCCCTCGACGAGGGCGATTACGAGTACGAAGAGAGCCACGCGCTCGACGGCCCCGAGCAGGAGCTCGCGAGCTCGGAGCTGCTGCTGGATGCCGAGCTCGAGAGCGAGCTCGATCGCGAGCTCGAAGGCCAGCTCGAGCACGATGAACACGAGGAGGACGACGAAGACGCCGTGCCCGGCGAGCTGTCCGACCTCACGGACTCGCTGGTCCCGGAGGACCCCGACGAGCCCGGCGAGCCGGCTGACCCCCTGGCCGAGCTCGCCTCGCTGGATCGCCTCGCGCGCTCTGCGCTGCGGCAGACCGCCGGCGACGAGCACGGCAGCGCGCGCGAGCGCTCGGTCGATGCGCCTTGGTCTGCGCGAGACGAGGTACGCGGCTCCTCGCGCGAGCCCGCGTTCGAAGCGCACGGGTCCGGGCACGATCACACGATCGAAGACGAGAGCCTAGACGCCGAGCACGAGCTGCGGGCGCTGCTCGAGGCGCGCGCGGCCGAGCGCGAGCATACCGCGAGCGAGCAGCGCATGGTCGCGAGCCGGACCCCTGCCGAAGACATCGCTTCGCACGAAGAGCTGCTCGATCTGGAGGAGCTGGCCGTCGAGTCGAGCGAGCGGACGCTGGCTGCGGAGCCGCACGCCGTGACTGCAGCCGGGCCGCAGGAGCCGCGCGAGAGTGTGCTCCCCGCCGAGGCCGCCACGCCGCGCCCGTCCGAACCGCGACGCGCGAGCAAAGCCCCGTCGGGCGCGGGGGTGGGCTTTCATGCTTCCCGTTACGGCCACGAGGACGAAGCCGACCCCTTCGCCGAGCAGACGCAGCCGCGCGCCACTCCGTTGACGCTCGCCGAGCTCACCGCCCTCACCGGTGGAAGGGACGAATCGCACCTCATGGCGACCTCCGACGACGACAGCATGCGGCAGGAATCCGGCAGCGAAGTGACACAGATCACGCCCGCTGAGGATCCTCAGG
>CAZYWR010000840.1:0-7909 GCA_964651185.1 uncultured Polyangiales bacterium | reverse complement strand
AGCCGGGTCAAGCTGCTGTTCTACGCCGCCGCCGGCCTTTCGCAGCGCGGCTGGGACATGCTCGAGAGGCTGGCCGAGGAGGCCTGCGGCGAGCGCATTACGATGATCACCGGGCTCGGCATGACCGAGGCTTCGCCATTCGCGATCTGTGCCAATTGGGAGGATGGCCGTTCGGGCGGTATCGGGCTGCCGGCGCCTGGGCTCGAGTTGCGGCTCGTTCCCGACGGCGAGAAGCTCGAAGCGCGCTACCGCGGCCCGAGCATCACGCCGGGCTTCTGGCGCGCGCCGGAGCTCACGCGCGCCGCTTTCGATGAGGACGGCTTTTATCGCACCGGCGACGCGGTCGCCTTCCTCGATGCGGCCGACCCGCAGCGCGGGCTCTTGTTCGACGGCCGGCTGGCCGAAGATTTCAAGCTCGACACCGGTACCTGGGTGAGCGTGGGACCGCTGCGTGCGCGCGCGCTCACGGCCGGCTCGCCGTACATCCAAGACGTCGTCGTGGTGGGTCCCGACCGCCGCGAGCTAGGTCTCTTGATCGTGCCGCACGTGGAGGCTTGCCGCGGCCTGTGCCCCGAGCTCGCCCCTGGCACGGACGCGCCCGCCATCCTCCGGTACCCGGCGACACGCGCGTTCTTTCAGGACCTTCTCGACAAGCTCCAAGCGGACGCCACGGGCAGCGCGAACCGCGTCACGCGCGCGCTGCTCCTGAGCGAGCCGCTCTCGATCGACAGAGGCGAAGTCACCGACAAGGGCTCGGTGGTGCAGCGCGCGCTCTTACGCACGCGGGCCGGCGACGTCGAGGCGCTCTACGACGACCAGCACCCGGACGTGATCCGCCCGCGCTAGCGCGCTAGCGATCGCCCCAGACCGCGCGCGCCGTCTCGACCACGCGCGCGAGCTTGGCGCGCTGCACGTCTTGGGTGATGTCATTGCCGTGCGCGGTGCTGGAGAAGCCGCACTGCGGCGACAAACACAGCTGCTCGAGCGGCAGAAAGCGCGCGGCCTCGTCGATGCGCCTCTTCAGCTCGTCCTGGCTCTCGAGCCGGGCGTGCTTCGAGCTGACCAGGCCGAGCACCACGCGCTTTCCCTTGGGCACGAAGCGCAGCGGCGCGAAGTCGCCTGAGCGTGCGTCGTCGTACTCGAGGAAGTAGCCATCCACGTGCAGGTCGTTGAAGAGCACTTCGGCCACGGGTTCGTAGCCGCCCTCAGCGGCCCAGGCGCTCTTGAAGTTGCCCCGGCACAAATGGATCGTAATCGCCATCCCGGCCGGACGATCGGCGATGGCCGCGTTGATCAGCTTGGCGTAGCGCCGCGGCAGCTCGTCGGGATCGTCGCCGCGGCTGCGCGCACCCTCGCGCATCTTCTGATCGCAGAGGTACGCGAGGTTGGTGTCGTCGAGCTGCAAATAGGTGCAGCCCGCGGCCGCCAGCGCCCGGAGCTCCGCGCGGTAGGCGGCCGCCACATCCTCGTAGAAGCGCTCGAGATCGGGGTAGACCTCGCTGCTGATCGCCGCGCGGCCGCCGCGAAAGTGCAGCATGGTCGGCGACGGAATCGTGACCTTCGGCGTGCGCTTGGTGGCGGCCTTGAGGAACAGGAAGTCTTCGACCTGAATCGGGCGAACGTGGCGCACCCGGGCCGGCACTTGCATCACCGGAGGCGCAAAGTCGACCGTCCCGTCCTCCTTTCGGAAGGTGACCGTCATCCCGCCGTGGGTCTCCACGCCCTCGAGCTGCTCGAGGAAGTCGATGTGGAAGTACGTGCGGCGGAACTCGCCGTCGGTGACGGACTGCAGCCCCACATCTTCTTGAAACTGCACGACCTGACGGATCGCCTGGTCCTCGACTTTGCGCAACTCGGCGCGCGAAAGCGTCCCGGCGGCGGCCTGCTCGCGGGCGGCCAACAGCGCCTTCGGGCGCAGCAGGCTGCCCACGTGATCGGCGCGAAAGGGTGGGACGGAGCCTAACGTCATGGGAAAACCTCCGAGGGTAAGGTTCGAGGCGCTGGCGTGGCGCGCCAGGCGCTGCCTACACGCTTACGACGCAGTCGTGCGTCGGGCACGCGGACCGCGCGCGCAGCGCCCTATGCCGGCGCGCGCCCTCTTCGTTCTCGTTCACGGAGTCTGGTGTGTCAACCAAATTGACATGCCCGCGAGCGCGCGCGCCTCATGCGGGAAGACGTGCGGCGCCGCCCGTTTCGCCTTGACCGCCTGCGCGGTGGAGCACTAACGTCCAGGGCATCGCGCGCCTCGCGTTCCGATGGGGGCCGCGCGATCCCAGCGCTCCATGGCAGAACTTCTCTCCCTTCGCGAAGCGGTCGCGGCGGGCGTCCACGACGGCGACGTGGTGGCGCTCGAAGGGTTCACGCACTTGATCCCGTTCGCGGCCGGCCACGAATTGATCCGGCAAGGCCGGCGTGAGCTCCAGCTCGTGCGCATGACTCCCGACCTCGTCTACGACCAGTTGATCGGCATGGGCTGCGCGGCGTCGCTCAAGTTCTCCTGGGGAGGCAACCCCGGCGTCGGCTCGCTGCATCGCCTGCGCGATGCGGTCGAGCATGGCTTTCCGCGCCCGCTGGCGATCGATGAACACAGCCACGCCGGACTCGCCAACGCCTACGTCGCGGGCGCCTCGGGCCTGCCGTTCGCGGTGCTGCGCGGCTACACCGGCTCGGACCTGCCAAGACACAATCCGTCGATCAAGTTCATCCGCTGCCCGTTCACGGACGAAGAGCTGGCCGCGGTGCCCGCCGTGCGACCGGACGTCGCCATCGTGCACGCGCAGCGCGCCGACCGCCGCGGCAACGTGCTGCTCTGGGGCATCCTCGGAGTACAGAAGGAGGCGGCGCTCGCGGCTCGGCGCGTCATCGTCACCGTCGAAGAGGTGTGTGACGACCTGAAGGCGTGGCCGAATGCCTGCGTACTGCCGGCTTGGGTGGTCTCGGCCGTGTGCCTCGTCCCGGGTGGCGCCTTTCCCTCTTACGCGCACGGCTTCTATGAACGCGACAACGGCTTCTATCGCGCCTGGGACGGGATCGCGCGGGAACGCGACACCTTCGCGGCGTGGATGAAGCGTCATGTGCTCGAGACCGAAGACTTCGCGGCGTTTCGGCGTGTGTACCGCGAGTCGCAAGCCGCGCCAGCGACCCAGCATGGGCCGAGCGTATGAGCACTCCGTCTACCGCGGGGCGCGCCTCGTACACGACCGACGAGATGATGGCGGTCGCCGCCGCGCGGCGGCTGCGCGATGGTGCCGTGTGCTTCGTCGGCATCGGGTTGCCTTCGACCGCCGCAAACCTGGCGCGCTTGCTCCACGCCCCGAACGCCGTGCTGATCTACGAAGCGGGCCCGATCGGCGCAAAACCCACCGTGCTGCCGCTGTCCATCGGCGACGGCGAGCTCGCGGAGACCGCGGATACGGTGGTGTCGACGCCGGAGATCTTTCGTTACTTCCTGCAGGGCGGGCGCATCGACGTAGGCTTTTTGGGCGCGGCCCAACTCGATCGTTACGCGAACCTCAACACGACCGTGATCGGCCCGTACGAGCGGCCCAAGGTGCGTTTGCCGGGCGCGGGTGGCGCATCGGAGATCGCGGCGTGCGCGAAAGAAGTGCTGATCACCTTGCGGCAGACGCCGCGCACGTTCGTACGCGAGCTCGACTTCATCACGTCGGCCGGCCATTTGAGCGGTGGTGACGCGCGTGCGCGGCTCAAGCTGCCGGGCCGCGGACCCGTCGCCGTGATCACCGACCTGTGCGTGCTCGAGCCCGACCCGATCACGAAGGAGCTGACGGTGGTGTCGCTGCACGCCGGCATCACGCGTGAGCAGGCCGCGCGCGCGAGCGGTTGGCCGCTGCGCTTTGCGCCCGACGTCGGCGAGACGCCCGCGCCGAGCGAACGTGAGCTCGCGACCTTGCGCGCCCTCGCCGAGCGCACCGCCCGCGCGCACGGCAGCGCACCGAGAGGCGAAGCATGAGCGAAGTTTCTGCTTACCGCGAACCGGCGCCCGGCACGCAGCCGGAATACCTGTATCCACCCTACCGCTCGACCGTGAAGCGCGCGCCGCTTCACCCGCCGATTCGCCTCGCGCCTTCGCTCTCCGAGCTCACCGGTCCGAGCGTCGCTCCGGCCGCGATCGGCTCGGGCGACTGGGATCTGACGAGCGGCCACCAGGGCGAGCCGATCGGCGAACGGATTCACATCTCGGGTCGCGTGCTCGACGAAAACGGCCGACCCGTGCCGCACACGCTGATCGAGGTTTGGCAGTGCAACGCCGCGGGTCGTTACCTGCACGCGGGCGACCAGCACGACGCACCACTCGACCCGAATTTCACCGGCGAGGGACGCGCGCTGACCGACAGCGAAGGCCGCTATCTCTTCAAGACCATCCGGCCCGGTCCGTACCCGTGGCGGAACCATCGCAATGCGTGGCGCCCGGCGCACGTGCACTTCTCGCTGTTCGGGCCGTGCTGCGCGACACGGCTGGTCACGCAGATGTACTTCGAAGGCGATCCGCTGCTCGCATTCGATCCGATCTACCAAGGGATCCCGGACCAGGACGCGCGCCAGCGGCTGGTGGCGCGCTTCGACTGGGAACACACCGAGCCGGAGTACGCGCTCGGCTATCGCTTCGATCTGTGTCTGCGCGGGCGCGCGGAGACGCCGTTCGAGGGGGCGCGATGACTCTGCGCGCGAACTCTTCGCAGACGGTGGGACCGTTCTTCTCGATCGGGCTCTCGTGGCTCTACAAGAGCGAAGTGATCGCGCCGGAAGAACGCCAGGTGGCGATCTCGATCGAGGGGCGCGTGCTCGACGGAGACGGCCTGCCCATCAGCGACGCAGTGCTCGAGCTGTGGCAGGCCGACGTCGAAGGGCGGTACACGCCGGCGGACGACGCGCGCCACGCGCTGCGCGGCTTCGGACGCGTGCCGACCGATGAAGACGGGCACTTTCGTTTTTCCACCGTCAAGCCGGGGCGTGTGCCCGCCGCGAACGGCAGCCGGCAGGCGCCGCACGTGAACGTCACCGTGTTCATGCGCGGCCTGCTCAAGCCGGTGCGCACGCGGATCTACTTCCCGCGCGAGCCGGACAACGCACACGATCCCGTGCTCGCCAGCGTGCCCGCCGAACGGCGCGCGAGCTTGATCGCCCGTAGCGACGGCCCGCTCTTGCGCTGGGACGTGATCATGCAGGGTGCTTCGGAGACGGTTTTCTTCGAGTTCTGAGCGGAGGGAGGATCGTCGTGACCGGCTCGGATCTGCTCGACCCGCTGTTCCACGCCGGCCTCTCGGGCGACGTGTTCAGCGCGCGCGCGCGCGTCCAGGCGATGCTCGATTTCGAGGCAGCGCTCGCGCGCGCAGAGGCCGAGGTCGGCGTGATCCCGGCCGGCGCGGCGGCGCCTATCACCGCGAGCTGTCGCGTCGAGCGCTTCGATCTCGCAGAGCTCGCGGACCAGGCGGCCGCCGCCGGCAACTTGGCCATCCCGCTCGTGAAGGCGCTGAGCGCGGAGGTCCGCGCCAGCGATCCTGAAGCCGCCAACTACGTGCACTGGGGCGCCACCAGCCAAGACGTGATCGACAGCGGCACGATGCTTCAACTACGCCGGGCGCTCGACGTGATCGACGAAAAGCTGGCGCGCTCGCAGGATGCGCTGGCGGAGCTAGCCCGGCGTGAACGCCGAACCGTGATGGCCGGACGCACCTTCCTGCAGCACGCGGTGCCAGTCACGCTGGGCCTCAAGGCGGCGGGCTGGCTCAGTGCCGTGGCGCGTGCGCGCGCACGCCTCACGACGCAGCGCGCGGCGCTCTGCCTGCAGTTCGGGGGCGCGGCGGGCAACCTCAGCGCGCTCGGAGATCGCGGCATGGCGGTGGCCGAGGCGCTGGCGCGCGAGCTCGCGCTCGTCCTGCCCGACCTGCCCTGGCACGGCCAGCGCGACCGCATCGCAGAGCTCGGCGCAGCGCTCGGCATCGCGATCGGATCCCTCGGAAAGCTGGCGCGCGATCTCTCGCTGTTGATGCAGACCGAGGTGCAGGAAGCCCGCGAGCCGAGCGCGCCCGGCCGCGGCGGATCCTCCACCATGCCGCACAAACAAAACCCGGTCGCGTGCACGGTCGCGCTCGCGGCGGCCGTGCGCGCCCCCGGTCTCGTCAGCACGCTCTTGAGCGCGATGGTGCAGGAGCACGAGCGCGGGCTCGGCGGCTGGCACGCTGAATGGGAGACCTTACCGAATCTGTGCGCGCTGGCGGCCGGCGCCGCCGAGGCGATGGCCGGCGCGTTCGAGGGCATACGCGTGGATGGCGAGCGCATGCGCGCGAACCTCGCATTGAGCGGCGGGGCGCTCTACGCCGAAGCGGTGTCGGTCGCGCTTTCCCCGAAGCTGGGCAAGGCGAGAGCACAGGCGCTGGTCGAAGCATGCAGCCACGAGGCGCTCGCGCGCGGTGAGAGCCTGCGCGCGGCGCTCGGTCGGCGTACGGAGCTGGCGGGCGTGCTCGACGAACGCGCCCTCGACGAACTCTTTTCGCCCGAGCACAGGCTGGGCGCCAACGACGCGCTCATCGCGCGCGCGCTCGCGGCCAGCGGACGCGAGGAGAGCTGAACCATGCCGTGGCTTACGCGCGATCGCGGGCGGCTCTACTACGAGATCGACGGGCCGGTCGCTGCCCCCTGCGTCGCGTTCGCACACGCGCTGGGCACGGATTGCTCGCTGTGGAATCCGCAGATCTCCGTCTTGGCGCAGCGCTTTCGCGTGCTCCGCTACGACCTGCGCGGCCACGGTCGCTCAGCTCCCGCACCTGGCGAGCACACGCTGGAAGAGCTCGCCCATGACCTGCTGGCCCTGTTGGATGCGCTCGCGATCGAGCGCGCGCACGTGTGCGGTATCTCGATCGGCGGTCTGATCGCGCAATGGCTCGGGATCCATGCGCCGGCGCGCGTGCTGCGGCTCGTGCTCAGCAACACGGCGGCCCGCATCGGTACGTACGCGAGCTGGAGCGAGCGCATGGCGCTCGTCGAGCGCGAGGGTCTCGCGCCCTTCGCCGAGGGCGCCGTCGCGCGCTGGCTCAGCGCCGGCTTCCGAGCCCGCGAGCCCGACCTGTTCGCGCGCTTTTGCGACGTCCTCAAGGCGACGGACTTGTCGAGCTACGTCGGCTGCTGTGCCGCGCTGCGCGACGCCGACCTGCGCGCGAGCGTCGCGCGGATCCAGACCGACACGCTGGTGATCGCCGGCGCGCACGATCCCACCACCACCCGCGCCGATGGCGAGGTGCTGGTCGCGCAGATCCCGCGCGCGCGCCTGCTCGTGCTGCCGGCGGCACACCTCGCGAACGTCGAGGCTGCCGCCGCGTTTACGTCGGCGCTCGCAGAGTTTCTGGAGTAAACGGAGCGACATGGACGAGCGAGAGCGATACGAACAGGGGTTGCGCGTGCGCCGCGAGGTGCTGGGCGACGCGCACGTCGAGCGCGCTTTGGCGTCTACCACCCCGCTCACCGAGGGTTTTCAGGAGCTCATCACGCGCTACGCGTGGGGCGACATCTGGAGCCGCCCCGGCCTGCCGCGCCACACGCGCAGCTTGCTCACCATCGCGATGATGGTGGCGCTCGGCCGCGACGCCGAGCTGCGCCTCCACCTACGCGCCGCCAAGAACAACGGCGTCACGCGCGAGCAGATCATGGAAGTGCTGCTGCAGACCGCGATTTACTGCGGCGTACCGGCCGCGAACTCGGCCTTCCACGCGGCCGAGCAGGAGCTGGCAGACGCGCCGTAGCGCCGCGAATTGCGGTGCAAGGCGCGATCTCCCGCTTGCGCTCCGTTTTGCGAGTGAGTTATCCAGCGAAGGGTCATCCGAGATGTGCGCGCGCCCAGCGCGCTCGACAAAGTAAGGTCTGCCAACGGTTTGTCTTACGCGGGAGCTCTCCA
>CAZYWR010000839.1:0-2122 GCA_964651185.1 uncultured Polyangiales bacterium | reverse complement strand
CACTGTTACGCGGCTTGGGCCTACTCGTGGGCGAACCCGTTCGATCCGGGCCGGGAGGTCGAGCAGAAGGGCGTCGTGTACACGACGATCGCGCATCCGCGCTGGCTCGAGCCGCTCACGTGGACCGCGCTCCTGTGCACCATCCCTCCGCTCCTCTGGCTCCTCGGGCGCCGCTGGCGACAGCAGGGCCTTCAGCCGCTCCTGATGCCGCTCGTGGCCTTTCTCTGCAGCGTTTGGATCTGGGTCGTCTACTCGAGCTTCGACCCGCTCGTGCGCTACCTGATTCCCGCCCTGCACTGTCTGCAATATCTGTACTTCGTGTGGCTCATGCAGGGCAACGAGGCGCTCGAGCGCGAGCGCGCGCCGTTCTTCGGGCCTTCGTTGGCGGCGCGTCTCGGCATGTTGGCGTGGAGCGCCTTGGGGCTCGGCGTCGTGCTCTTTCATGCCTTGCCCAGTTTGCTCGATCAAAATCTGGTCTCGGCCGAGGTCGCGCGTTCGGGCCTCGGTCCGACACCTTACTTCGCCGCGCTCTACGCGTTCGTGAACATCCACCATTTCCTGATGGATGCGGTGCTCTGGCGGCGCGAGAACCCGCTCACGCGTTACTTGCACAGGGTCGACGCGCCCGAGGCGGTCCGCGCCGCGTCTGATATCCTTGCAGACGAGCCGCTCGACGCCGCGCTGCCCGCGGAGTGAGATGGATCGCGACGACGAGCGCACCGAGCGGCTCGCGCTTATCGCCGTATGCCGTCCTTCTGCATGAGCCCCCAGACCGCCTTCGCGATCGCGTCGTCGCCTTGCTGACTTGGATGGACGTCGTCACGACTACGACGCTCGTGTCGACCTCGGCGAAGAGGCCCGCGGTTGCGCGGGGTGGGCCGGCACGGCGGAGCTCGGCTCGTCCCAGAGGGTCAGCTGCATGAGTCGACGCTGCGCTGTCCATTCATTCAGCCGACGAGCACTTGGCAAACTGATCAGCTTTTAATCGCCAATTAGGGCCTGTCCCTGATTTCCGCACGTACGCGTGCCCGTGCCCGTGCCCGTACGCGATCGGGCCGGAGCCCCGGAGACAGAAAACTTGGAAGTTCGGCGACACCGTGATCTGTAGCGGCCACGGTGGTGCGAGTTCAGCTTTCCGAGCGACAGTGGTCGAAGGTTTCTGCGGTGCTGTCAGCGAAGCAGGGCGCGGGTCGCCCTGGCATGGATGACCGCAACTTCATCGAGGCGGTGTTGTGGTGGCGTCGCACGGGCGTGCCGTGGCGTGATCTTCCGCAGGAGTTTGGGCCGTGGAAGACCGTTTTCAACCGTTTCGGTCGTGGGTCGAAGGCGGGCAAGTGGGACCGGCTGTTTCAGGCGCTTCAGAGGGACCGTGACGACGAGTGGCACGCCCTGGACAGTACGCTCAATCGAGCGCACCAGCATTCGGCCGGGGCGAAAGGGGGGCATCTCCTCAGGGGATAGGCCGGTCTCGCGGTGGCCTCTCGACGAAGGTTCACTTGGTCGTCGATGCTTTAGGTCTGCCGCTCGTGTTCGAGAGCACGGAGGGCCAACGTCACGACAGCCAGCCCGCCGAGGAGGTTGTCTCCAGGGCGGAGTCACGGCTGCTCTTGGCCGACAAAGCCTATGATTCTGATCGCTTTCGCGATGCGCTGAGGCAACAAGGCTGCGCGGCGGTGATCCCTTGCAGCGCGCGGCGGTCGCAGAAACTGCCATAGGACAAGGACCTCTACAAAGCTCGCTCCGAGAGCGAGTGCACCTTCCACCTGCTCAAGCAGGCTCGGCGTTTCGCCACTCGTTACGAGAAGACCTTGCGCAACTACGCAGCCGTGGTCGCCATCGGATGCGCACTGTTGTGGCTGAGAATCTGAGTCATTCTTCGAAGCTCTGCGCCAACTTGATGAGCATGGACACGATCCGCACGAGCATTTCCTTGCCGGCTTTGTGGCAAGCCTCATCGAGCAGCGATAAGCGCTTGAACACGTCCAGCAACGCTGCCGATTCGGTGGCTGACCCGCGGGCGGTGAGATAGTACCGCCGTTTGTCGGCCTTCGAGTGCTTGCCCGCGCCCTCGGCGAGGTTCAACACGATCGAGATGGAGGCACGGGTCAGCTGGTCCGCAAGA
>CAZYWR010000838.1:0-1859 GCA_964651185.1 uncultured Polyangiales bacterium | reverse complement strand
CGGGACGCGCGCTTCCGCGGGCGAGCGGGAGAGCGGAGCCGTCAGGTGTTCCAGCTTGCGCTTGAGCTTCATGGAGCGCCTCAGTGCAGCGTGCGAATGCCCAACGTGTCGAGCAGGTCCGCGATCACCTGGCGGCGCGGGGCCACGCTGGCCGGCGCCGCTGGCGACTCTGGACCGATGCAGACTGGGCAGCCCGCACGACAGGCACATCCCAAAGCCAGCGCTCTGCCGCGCGCTGCGAGCTCCGCGCGCGCCTCGAACAGCCGCGGCGCGAGCCCCACGCCCGCGGGCACGTGATCGTACAAAAAGAGCGTCGGATCGAAGCCGGGCGCCCCACCCCGCTTGCCCGGGGGTGCCTGCTCGTCGTGGCGGTCCCCGAGCGCGAACCCGAGGTCGCGTGGGTCGATCATGAGCCCCGCGGCAGCGACCGTGTGGAGGGCGTGGCCAAAGCCGCGCAGCGCGTCGATCACTGTCGGACGCGCGTACGGCAGTGCCGCCACCACGGCCTCGGGCACGAGCAGCCAGAACGCGGTCGTCTGCATCTGCATCTCGGGCAGGCGCACGTCGCCGTAGCCCACGTTCTCGTGCGTGTAGAACTTGATCTTCTTGAACCCGACCACCTTCTCGACGACCGCCACCTCGCCGAGCCCGGCGACCGCGGCGAGCTCTTCCTGGATGTCTGGCGACGCGGCATCTTCAGCGAGTGGCGCGCGCCGCTCTTCCTCGATGACCTCCACGCGCGTGTACGTCATCGCGGTCGTAAAGTAGTCGGGCTCGACCTTGCGCACGTAGGCCTTGTGGTTCTCGAAATCGAGCCGCTCGACCTGATACTGCTCGCCCTCGTGCTGGTAGATGGCCTGCTCGTGGAGCATCGTGTGCGTCGAGCGAAAGTCCATCTCGGCGATCGTGCGCTCGTGCTCGCGATCGATGACGACGAAGTTGTCCCAGCCCACGGTGCGCAACGAGACGTGATTGGCGGGATACGCGTCTGCAGCCCAATGGTAAGCTTTTCCGCTCGCGCTCGGCACGGCGTGGAGCAACGCGTGCTGAGCCAGAAACGCCAGCGCCTCGCTGGTGTCGTCAGCGTCCACGGTGCCGAACGGCTCACCCTCCGTGAACGGTAGCTCGAAGGCCGCGCACTTCACGTGCTGTACCAGGATCTCGACGTTGTCTGGGTCGATGCGCGCGTGCTCGACCGGCGCGCCCAGCAACGCGCTCGCGTCGTTCGCCCAGTACTGGTCGAGCGGCGCGCTCGACGCCACCAGCACGGCCAACGAGCGCTCCGCGCGCCGGCCCGCGCGCCCGAAGCGCTGCCACAACGCCGCGCTGCTGCCCGGGTAACCGGCGCACACGACGGCGTCGAGCGAACCGATGTCGATGCCGAGCTCGAGCGCGTTGGTGGCGACCACACAGCGGATCTCGCCCGCGCGCAGGCCGGCCTCGATGCGCCGCCGGAGCTCCGGCAGGTAACCGCCGCGGTACGCCTGGATGAGCTCCGGATCGACGCGCTCGCGGCGCAGGCGGTCGCGCAGATACTTGAGCATGGTCTCGACCTGATTGCGGCCCTGGCCGAACAACAAGGTGGGGACCTCCGCGCGCACGAGCTCGGCGGTGAGGCGCACCGCCGCCTTGAGATAGCTCTCGCGAATGCCCAGCGCGCGGTCGATCACGGGCGGGTTGTACACGAGCGTGTGGCGCGGTCCGGCGGGCGCGCCGCTCTCGCTCACCTCGACCACCTCGCGCCCCAGCATGCGCTCGGCGTGTGCGCGCGCGTTGCCGATCGTCGCAGACGCGAAGATCACGACGGGCGACGAACCGTGGAAGGCCGCCACCCGCGAGAGCCGCCGCAGCACGTTCGC
>CAZYWR010000837.1:0-3194 GCA_964651185.1 uncultured Polyangiales bacterium | reverse complement strand
TGCAGCACGATCACGAGGTTTGCCTGTACGACGAGGCGCCGCGGCTCGGCGGACATGTGGAGACGATCCCGGTCCTCGTCCGCGGGGAGACGGTTCATGCCGAGGTGGGTCCCCGCTTCTTCTTCGAGAGCGCGTATCCTTACTTCCTCGCGCTCCTGCGTTTGCTGGCCGTTCCCATCCGCTGGACCAGAGCCTCCGTATCCTTCACCGACGTCGCGCGCGCGCGCACGATCGTGCTCCCTCCGCGCTCGCCGCATCACGTGGCTTCGCTCCTCTGCGCGCCGCGCCTCGCCCGCCACCTGCTGTCGCTACGCCGATTTATCGACGAGCAGCCCCGGTTCGCGGCGCGCCGCGACTTCTCGGCGACCTTGCGCCGCCACCTCGCACAACGCCGCTACCCCGCTCGGTTCGGCCCGGAGTTCATCTATCCGTTTCTGGCCGCGTGCTGGGGCGCACCGCTCCACCAGCTCCCTGAGTTTCCGGTCTACTCCTTGCTCAAAGGAATGCCGCCGGGGAACGAGCCGGGGTTTTACGAGATCCCGGGGGGTATGGCGCGCTACGTCCGCGCATTCGGGGAGGCGCTCACCGACGTCGAGGTACGGCTCGGTGCCGGCGTCGAGCGCATCGAGCGCGCGCAGCAGTTTGAGGTGCACGATGTGCGCGGCGAGCGCCGCAGCTTCGATCGCATGATCGTCGCGACCTCCTCCGGCGCGGCGGTTGAGCTTCTGCGCGATGTGCCGGCGGCGGAGGAGCTGCGCGCGACCGTGGCGCGCGTCGGCAGCTTCGACACGGACATCGTGGTGCACGGCGATCCCTCGTTCATGCCGCCGGAGCGGCGCGATTGGGCCCATAACAACCTCTTTCTCGAAGGCGACATCGCTTGGATGAGCGACTGGCCGGGGCTGCGGGCGGACGCCCCGGGGTTTAGCACGTGGCTGCCGGAGGGGCGTCCGCTCCCGCAGCCCACCTACGCGCGCCGGCGCTTCCAGCACGTGCTGATGCGCCCCGAGATCGCGACGCTGCAGCGGCGCATCGCCGCGCTTCAGGGCGCGTGCGGTCTCTGGGTGACCGGCATGTACGCGGTAGACGTCGACAACCACGAGAGCGCCTTGCTCTCGGCGCTCGTGCCGGCGCGCGCGCTGGCGCCGCAATCCGAGAACCTGCGGCGACTCCTCGGCGCGGTCGCCCGCGACGCGTGTCATGGCCTCGAGGTGTTGCCTTCGGCGCTATGAACGCCGGCCCTACGCACGCTCGTCGGCCGGTCCCGCGCGAGAGGGGCTCGCCGCGCCTTCCTCCGCGGTCGATGCGCCGGCGGCTGCGGAGGCCACGCGCTCCGTCGCGGCGTTGCGCGCGTATTCCGCGGGTGTCAGCCCGGTCCAACGCTTGAACGCGCGGCGAAAGGCGCTCGGTTCGGAGAAGCGCAGAATCTCGGCGACCTTGTCGGGGCGCGCGCCTGCGACGCCCAAGGCTTGGCAGGCGATGCGACAGCGGGCCTCATCGAGCAGCGTCGCGAACGTCGTTCCCTCGCTGCTCAACCTCCGGCGCAGGGTGCGTGGACTCATGCCCAGCTGGCGGGCGATCGCCTCTGCTTCGGCCCGCGCGAAGTCCTCGCCGACACTCTGGAGCAGAATCTGGACTCTTTGCGTCAGCGTACGCGCGCGGTTGCGCTCCTGCATGAGGCGCTCGACGGCTTCGAGCATGAAGCCGCGCACGGTCTCGTCCGCGTGATTTTGGGGCCTGTCGAGCAGCTCCCGGGGAAAGATCAGGGCGTTGTGCTCCTGCCCGAACAGCACCGGACAGCCGAACACCTCCGGATAGAGCGCGGCATAGCTCGGCGTGGCGTGATGAAAGTGTACCTCGCGCAGAGCCGCTCCATTCGGCGCGAAATGGGTGCCCAAGCGAGCGGACAACGCGAGGACGAGATCCATGAAGAAGGGAGTTCGCGCGGTGACCCGGGGCGGCACACAGAGGAACAGCGCGACGTCGTCACGCTCGAGCAATCGGAAGCGCGTCGCGTCCGAGAGCATGACGGAGTAGCGCTCCCACGAGGCCATGGCTTCGCGCATCGTGCGGTGTGCCACCATGAAATGGCCGAACACCTGCAGCATGGCCTCGGGCGCGTGCGCGCCGATCGCGAGCCCGAGCCCGGGGTCGTTCGTACGCTCGATCGCGAGGCTGACCAGCCGGTCGAGCTGGTCGAACAGCAGGTATTCGTGGATATCCATCACGCGCTCGCGGGTCAGCCCGCTCGCGCGCAAGAGATCGTCTGGATCGATACCTCGACGCTGGAGCTCGGCGAGAACGCCACGCACCAACAAAACCGAAATGGGCATACCACCACCGAAGCGAAGAGCTCAGTCGCAAACCACACGCGCGTCTGGCCCTTATACACGCTCCGAGGCCGGAAGTGACAAGACGGTGTGCGTGCTCTAACCCGAGCCGCGCGTGGGGCGTGACAAGACCGAGCGCTGCGCGCACGATGGTCTGTTCCGAGCGCGACCCTCAGCTCGCGAAGTCGGCCGACAGCACGAGCGAACGCCATGACTCGAGCTCGGGCATGGCGGCCTCATGCCTCGCTTCGGACACGCGCCTCGGCTCGCCGCTGAGCGGAAGCCGGCGCGGCGGATCGACCATGTCGAGCAGCGCGACGATCGCGTCGGCTAGCTCGCCCGGATCGGCGGCCTGCGGGTCGGGAGCGGCGTTGCGCAGCGGGCTCACGGCGCGCCGGTAGTCATCGATGCGCCGCGTCGTGCTGATGACCCGGCTCGCGCTCAGCGCTCCTGGGCGCGCAGAGCCCGACTCGACCACGGTGGTGTGAATGCCGAACGGCTCGCCCTCCTCCGCGAGCGCCGCGCTGATGGCCTCCACCGCAGACTTGGTCGCCCCGTAGATGCCCCAGCCGGCGCCTGTCCGATGATTGCCGACCGACGACACGTTGACGATTTGCCCGCGGCGCTGCTTGCGCAGCTGAGGCAGCGCCGCGCGCGTGACGTTCAAGAGGCCGAACACGCTGGTGCGAAACACGCGCTCGACCTCCACGGCGCTCGCCTCTTCGATGGCGCCGATCAAGCCGTAACCCGCGTTATTGACCACCGCGTCCATGCGGCCGAAGCGCCCGAGCGCGGCGGCCACCGCGGCGCGCGCGTGCGCCTCTTGGGTGACGTCGAGCGGCACGACCAAGAGCCGCTCGTGCG
>CAZYWR010000836.1:0-3223 GCA_964651185.1 uncultured Polyangiales bacterium | reverse complement strand
GCGCCTGCATCAGCTTCTTCACGGCCTCCTGCAGGCCGTCGTTGCCGACGCGCTCGGCGTAGCTCGTCTTCTTCGAGGCCAGGATACGGCCGCCGTCCGCAAACAGATGCGTGATCACGTGCGGATGGTCGATGCCCGAGTCCTCGGTCTGAATATGATAGAGCTTGCCCTTGTGCCGGACGTTCGTGTTGTAGCCGAGTAGGGGACCGCGGAAGGCCATGATGCGAAGACGCTCGAAACAGGTTATCACGGCGCGGGGCGGACGGGTACAGCGCGCGCCGTCGCTGGTACCTGGTACGACCATCCGTAACTCCGTCGGAGGGCGTCGCACCAGCACCTTCACGCTTTGTCGGCGGGCGGTCGCTGTCTCGCGAGCGGTTCGGCACGTGCACAGCGAGGAGGTCATGTGGCTATCGAAGCGCCGTTGAGGTCGCCGGCTCGTGCAGAACGGGCGCCCGAGCCGCGCGTCCGCCCGCTCCTTGTGCGCGAAGGGGCACACTACACCTGCTTCGGCGACGGCTTGTGCTGCACCGACATCCACGCGCTCGGCCCCGTCACCCAGCGCGAGCGGCGCGCGCTGGAGCTGATCGAGCCCGGCGCGCTGATTCGCCACAAAGACTTGATGGCCCCGGTGTTCCGCACCACGTCCGAGGGCGCCTGCGTGCTGCGCTCGCGGCGCGGCTGCGAGCTGCACGCGGTCCACGGCGCCGAGGCCAAACCCGCGGGCTGCGCGCGTTTTCCCTTCGGATTGGTGGCCACGCCCGAAGGCGGACGCGTGACCACCGAGCATCGCTGTCCTTGCCGCACCTTGGGCGAGCGGCCGCCGATCACAGCCGAGAGCGCGGCCGCTTCGTTGTCTGATGCCGCCGGACGATTGTCTCCGAACGGCAGAGTGGGCCCGCGAGTTCGCGTCGCCGAGGGGCGATCGCTGTCGTTCGCCCGCTTCCGTGCCATCGAGGGCGCCATGATCCGCGCGCTCTTGGCCGGGGGCGACGCGCTGCGCGTGCTCGACGCGAAACCCTTCGGCCGGCTCGCTGGCGAGCGCTGGCAGACGATCGCCCAGGAGATGCGGCGCGAACGCGACGGAACGGCTTACGGTGAGGCGATGGTCTGGTTCGGCAACGCCGTGCTGACTCTGACCACTGGCCGGCGCTGGCCGCTCACGCCTCGGCCTTGGGAGAGCGCATTCGACCGCGCCGCGGCACGCAGCCGAGAACAGCCCTACACGTGCGTCCTCAACGACTGGGCGGCCGATCTGCTGTGGTCGCTCGATTGGGTGTTCACGAGCGGATCGTTTCACGCCGGACGGCGCGAGCTGGCCACGCTTTACGCGTTCGCGCACGCTATCGCGCGCCGGCTCGCGCGCGCCGGGGTTCGCCCCGACCGCGCGGCCGCCGAGGCGCTCACCATCGTCGAGCTCGCGCGCCAGTCGGGCGCGTGGGAGCGCGTGCAGCAAGCGCTGTAGATGCGCGCTGAGCGGCTCACGGCCATCGCGGTGGCGAGCGCGGCGGCCGCGGTATTGGGCATCGCCCGCCTGCTGGCGCCCGCGCCGGGAGGTCTGGGCACGCACGTCGCGCTCGGCCTCCCGCCTTGTGGGTTCCTGCGCTGGTCGGGGCTGCCGTGCCCAACCTGCGGGCTGACGACGAGCTTCGCGGAGCTCGCGCATCTCGAGCTCGCGCGTAGCCTGCGCGCCCATCCGCTCGGATGGCCACTCTTCGCGTTGACGGTGCTGAGCGTGCCACTCGGTGTATGCGGCGCGCTGCATCCCGAGCGACTGACGGCAGCGCTCGCGCGCGTTCGCCCCGAGCGCTGGGCCCTGATGTTCGCGCTGGCCCTGCTCACGACCTGGATCGCGCGTTTGATCGCGCTTGCGCGGTCGTGACGGGCCGCGAGCCGCTCTCCCCTTGGCGCGCCCTACGCCCGCTTGGCCGGCAAATGCCTTTCACTTAGAGCGACGGCACCCGCCCCCACTGGTGCCTCGAGCCTACGCCTCGCGCGGCCCACGGCCGGGGTCGTCGGTCTCGCCCCACTCCACATCGGACCGCGCAGTTGCCGCCCACCGAAGCCTTGCGCGAGACCAGCCTGCGATTTAGGGCTTGTCGACGTCGCGCGCGCCCAAGTTGGCGACCACAGCGGCGAGCTGCAGCGGTTCGACGGGCTTGGCGAGATGCATTTGAAAGCCGGCCGCGAACGCGCGCTGGGCGTCCTCGCTCCGCGCATACGCGCTGAGCGCCAGAGCCGGCGTGCGTCCGCCGTACTCGCTCGGCAACGCGCGAATCTTACGGATCAACGAGTAGCCGTCTTCGCCTGGCATGCCGATGTCGCTCACGATCACGTCCGGCCGCGCGTCGGCGAACTTTTCGAGCCCCTCTTGCACGGAGGATGCGACCTCGACGCTCGCGCCATGTCCGCACAAGACCTCGCGCACCATGGCCAGCGCGTCGTATTCGTCATCGATCACGAGCAACCGCAGGCCGTCGAGGCGGGGCACGCCGCCTTGGTTCCCAGGTGCTGCCTCGACCGAGGGGACCGCGCGGGTCGCGCGCGCGATCGCGGGCGGCACCGAGCGCGCCGGTAGCTGCATCACGAAGCTCGCGCCCTTGCCGGGGCCTTCGCTGTGGGCGCGCACCGTGCCGCCGTGCGCGGTCACGAGCTGCTTCACGATGGCGAGTCCGAGCCCGAGCCCGCCATGGCGGCGCGTGGTGGAGGCGTCGGCTTGGTGGAACGGCTCGAAGATCAGCGGCAGCGCGTCCGCGCGAATACCTTCGCCCGTGTCGCTTACGCTGATCGAAATGTGCGCGCCCTCCGCGCAGGCATGCACCGAAACGCGCCCTCCGTCGGGGGTGAACTTCACCGCGTTCGACAGCAGGTTCCACACGATTTGCTGCAGGCGGTCAGGGTCCGCGACGATGGTCAGCGCGCGATCGGCGACCTCGGAGGAGAGCGTGATCTTCTTGGCGGCGGCCGCCGGGGTCACGGTCTCGATCGCCGCGGCGATAGCGTCGGCGACCATGGTCGTGCTGAGGTTGAGCGCGAGCTTGCCGCTGATGATGCGCGAGACGTCGAGCACGTCCTCGATCAGCTTGGCCTGGGCGCGCGCGTTGCGCTCGATCACGGCGAGGCCGCGGTCCACCTCGGGGGTGGGCTTACGGCTGCGCAAGATCACGGTCCAGCCGAGGATCGCGTTGAGGGGCGTGCGCAGCTCGTGTGAAACGGTGGCGAG
>CAZYWR010000835.1:0-4765 GCA_964651185.1 uncultured Polyangiales bacterium | reverse complement strand
TCGTCGCGGATCGCGCGTTACGCACCGCCATGCGCGAAGCTCTGCGCGGCGTCGGTGATCTCGAACGGCTCGCCACGCGCTGCGCGGCCGACGTCGCCACGCCGCGCGAGTTGGGGGCGCTGCGCAGCGGCTTGGGCGCGGCAGAAAAGGCCCGCGCGCTCTTGGCTGGCGCGTCCGGCGAGTTGGTGGCGAGCGCGCTCGATGCGCTCGCGCCGAAAGACGTGTGCGGCGACGTGCGCGCGCTGCTCGCGGCGCAACTGGTGGACGAACCGCCGCTCGCCGCGAACCAAGGCGGCATCGTGCGCGCCGGCGCGGACCCGCGCATCGACGAGCTGCGCGCGCTCGCCACGTCGAGCAAAGACGTCGTGCTCGCGCTGGAGGAGCGCGAGAAGAAGCGCACGGGCATCCAGTCGCTGAAGGTGCGCTACACGCGCGTATTCGGCTATTACCTCGAGGTCACGCGCGCCAACCTCGGCAGCGTGCCCGAGGACTACCGGCGCAAGCAGACCATCGCCAACGGCGAGCGTTACGTGACCGATGAGCTCGAGGAGCTCGAGCGCAAGATCGAGAGCGCTGACGTGGCGCTGCGCGCGCTCGAGCAAGAGCGCTTCGAGGCGCTGCGGCGCGAGGTCGCGGCGCACGCCGCGCGGCTCTGCACGCTCGCCGTACGTATCGCGGATCTCGATGTCCACGCGAGCTTCGCGGAGCTCGCCGACCGTTACGACTATCAACGGCCGGAGGTGGACGGCGGTCTGAGCGTGCGCTTCTCCGAGCTGCGCCATCCGGTCGTGGAGCGGCTCGCGGCGGCCGGCAGCTTCGTCCCGAACGACGTCACACTCGACGCAGAAGGCGCGCGCATGATGGTGATCACCGGACCGAACATGGCCGGCAAGTCGACCATCATGCGCCAGGTGGCGCTGGCCGTGATCGTGGCGCAAGCGGGCGGTTTCGTGCCGGCGCGGAGCGCACAGATCGGCGTGGTCGATCGCATCTACACGCGCGTGGGCGCGAGCGACAACTTGGCCGAAGGCCAGAGCACCTTCATGGTCGAGATGCGCGAGGCTGCGGCCATCTTGAGCGGCGCCACACGCCGCTCACTCGTCATCCTCGACGAGGTGGGGCGTGGCACCAGCACGTACGATGGACTGGCTATCGCCTGGGCGATCGCCGAGTACCTGCACGATGCGATCGGCTGTCGCGCCATGTTCGCGACGCACTACCACGAGCTGTGCGAGCTGGCCGCGCGCCGTAAGGGCGTGCGCAACGTCAACGTCGCGGCGCGCGAATACGGCGATACGGTGGTTTTCCTGCACAAGCTGATCGAAGGAGCCGCGAACCGCAGTTACGGCGTAGCCGTGGCGAAGCTCGCCGGTCTGCCGGAGATCGTGCTGGCGCGGGCGCGAGCGGTCCTGTCGCAGCTGGAGGCGGGGCAAGGACCGATGGAAGCGCTCGGCGAGCAGCGCGCTCACGACACTGCACCCCAGCTCGAGCTGTTCGCAGCGGCGGTCGCTGCGCCGTCCGCTGTCGAGGCGACCCTGCGCGAGCTCGACGTCGACCGTATGACGCCGGTTCAAGCCTTGGTCGCGCTCGCGCAGCTGAAGACACTTCTCTAGCGTCTTGCGCTGTTGGCCGATTTCTCCGCTGCTACCGGTTCACTTGCGCCGCCACTGCGCAGGCCGAACGTTGCGGCCCGAGCAGAGCATTGTGGCTCGAGCAGAAGCCGATCCGCGCGTCGCAGGTCGTGAGTTCGGGTGGGCTCCAAGGCAAACAAAATGGACTTGCCCTGACGTGTGGGCCTGATGCAGCTTCGTTCGGTCAATGCTTGCGAAACGTCTGTTGGCGCGTCCGGTCACGCGCTGTGCAGCGTGCATGTCTTTCGCTTCCTGAGTGTCGCGCTTTGAGTTGGATGTGCTCGACCTCCCAGGAGTGTCAGTGGCGAGGAGGAATTGGGATGAGTGTCCTGAAGAACACTGGTTCGAGGTCAAACCCTTGGAGCATCGGCCTGGGCATCTGCTTAGCGATGATGGCTTGCTCGAGCGATTCGGGCGACGGCACGACGAAGCACAACAGCAGCAGCAGCGCGGACGATAGCTCCGACGACGACGACGACTCCGACTCCGACGACTCGAGCTCTTCTGGGACCAAGGATGCGGGCAAGCCCAGCTCCGGCGGCTCGACAGGGAGCACCAAGACCGACGCGGGCACGCCCAAGCCCATGCTCGACGCTGGTAATGGGAGCGGTAGCACCACTCCACCCAAGTCGGATGGCGGCAGCGAGACGACTACGCCCCCCAAGTCGGACGGCGGCGGTGGCGGCAGCTCGACGACGACTGGAGAGCTGAAAGCGAAGTGCGAGGGCGGCGAGACCCAGCCGTGCAGCTCTTACCTCAACCCAGTGGGCACGGAAATCCAGCTGGGACCGTACGGGTCTGTGATGGAGGCGAACGTCGGCAAGGGCTTCGAGAATTCGAACCTCGCGGGCGACACGGACGACACCTTGGGAATATGCCCAGGATTCGTGGCCCTTTTTGGCGCGGACGAGCAGCAAAGCGAGAAGCTGCTCGATACCAAGAATCTCGACTTCACGCTCTACACCTTGTACCGCCCGGCGAACATGGTCGATGGCGAGAAGTACCCGATCATCACTTGGGGCAACGGCACGTGCGCGCAACCGGAAGGCTACGGGACGTTGCTGCACTACATCGCCTCGCACGGCTTCTTCGTGATCGCCGCCAACAACCGTTTCGTGGGCGGCGCCGTGGAGATGCTGCACGCGCTGGACTTCCTGTTTGCTGAAAATGAGAGGTCCGACAGTCCCTATTACCAAAGACTCGATACCGACAATGTCGCATCGGCGGGTCACTCCCAGGGCGGCTTGGGCGCCGACAACGCGGCGGCGGACGCTCGTGTCAAAACCGAGCTCAACTTCAATGGCATCAATGGCGGGCTCACCTCGAAGCCAGCCTTGGCGGTGTCAGGAGTGCAGGACATCAGCGACCCCGGCGAGCAGGCCTTCTTGTCCAGTACCCTCGGCTATGGTGGTGCGAAAGCTGCCATCTACTTCCACACCGTCCCGCCGAATAGCGGCGACTTCGCGCCTGGCCATCTCACGCTCATGCAGGAACCGGAGAAGGTGACTGAATTCAGCGTCGCCTGGTTCAAGTATCAACTCCAAGGCGATCCCGATGGAAAGGCCTACTTCATCGGCGATTCCTGCAAGGCGTGCAAGGACCCCAACTACTCGTTTATGCAAAGCGGCCTGATGTAGCCGCCGCTGGCCGTGCGCCGCGTGCTCGCCAGACGCTCGGTCGATCTCGCGATGCACGCGGCGTGACGGCGCCCAATTCGGCGACCAACGTTCGACGCCCGTCAGCCCGTATCCCGAGCTCGACGCGGCTTCTCCATTTCACGAATCGAGCGCGAGACAACCCGCGCAAATGGCGCGGGCGGGATCAACTGGAGCGGCGAGCTGACAACCTGCCTCTCCGCGCTGTCTCGAAGCCGACGACGCAATCGGTATCAGATCGTCGTCATCAACAACACGGCTTCGCACCATAGCGCTGGCGCTCCTGTGTAGTTCGCAGGTATGAACGCGAGCATCGTACCGTGGCAACCACTGTGAACGCGGGTAGGGCATTCCGCCCACGTGGTCAAGAGCGGTGCCTACGTGGCGCCCATCGAATATTTGAGAGGAAATCCATGAGTCGTCTACTTAGCGCAGTCCTGTGGGTCGCCGTTCCCTGTGCGGCAGTCGCGTGCGGAAGTTCCACGGCAGACACCGGCACAGACAGATCGTCCTCGACAGGAGACGACGACGATGACGATTCCGCCGGCAAGGCCGATTCTGGAAAGAAAGACGCTGGCAAAGCGGATGCCGGCAAGGTCGATTCTGGAAAGGCAGACGCCGGCAACGCCGGTGCGAGCAAGGCCGACGCGGGTACGGGCGGGGACGATGGCGATGATGACGACGATGATAGCAGTGGTGGTGACGACGACGACGGCGGCGGCGGCATGGCCAGCGGTGACACCTATGGGGCGGAGCCGCTGTGCTCTGGGGAGCCCGAAGACGAGTGCCAGAAGTGTGGCTGCGATGAGTGCGCCGACGAGATGGCTGCCTGCAACAACATCGAGGGCGTCGCTGCCGAAGGCCCGAAAGCCGGTACCTCCAAGGCCGAGCTATGTCGCGCAGTCGTGGATTGCGGGCGGAAACTGGGCTGTCGGGGTCAAGCTTGCATTACGACGCCGTGCGCAGAACAGATCTTTGCAGCGGGCGAGCTAGTCAACGACATCAAGGCCAGCCTGCCAACCCTGGTCGATCGCTCCAAGGATCCGACGTACGCCGTGACGCTGGCGTCCAAGGTAAGCGACTGCACCGTCATGAAGTGCGCCGATTCCTGCAAATAGGCTAAGCCCACGCTGCGTAGCTCGGCGCGCTCGCCAACTGCTTCGTCAAGCGCAACACCACCACGCGCGCCATCCAGTTCCCCAAGACAAGATCGTTTGTGGGTCATGGTCGCGCTTCGCGGCGCTGACGAGCGCGCATCATGCGGCGAGCGGGCCGGGGCAGAGCGCTTCGGTAGCGGGCTCCGGCGCGGTTGCTAGGCTGCGTCGGATGACCGCACAGGATCGGCTGGTCGCGCCTTACATCGAACGCCTCACGGCGTACGTGCCGGGCAAGCCGCTAGAGCAGCTCGAGCGCGAGCTGGGCATTCGCGATGCCATCAAACTTGCGAGCAACGAGAGTCCGTTCGGGCCTTCGCCCAAG
>CAZYWR010000834.1:0-2086 GCA_964651185.1 uncultured Polyangiales bacterium | reverse complement strand
GGGCAACCGCGCTCGCAGCTTCCTGACGGTCATCGCGTCGATATCCGCAAGCACGTGCACCACGTGCTCAGTCCGGACCCCGAGGCGGTGCGCACGTTCCTCGAGGATCCGAGCGAGCGAGGCTTTCGCGCTTTTGCGGCTTCCTACAAGGCGCTGCTCGATCAGCGCTTTCGTAGCGACCGTGCGCCCTTCGACGCACTCGCGGAGGAAGCGAGAACGCGCGACGTGTACCTCGGCTGCAATTGCCCGACCCGTAAGAACCCGGACGTGCGCCATTGCCACACCACGCTCGCGCTCGCGTTCATGCAGCATAAGTATCCCAAGCTCGACGTGCGCATGCCGGCGTAGTGATCGAACGATGATGTCGGGCGCATGGCGTGCTGCTGTCGTGATCGCGGGGCTCTCGCTGGTCGGCTGTCCTCGCGAACCGGCGCCTGCGCCGCCCTGTGGACCGACCGCGGCCGCGGCCCTGCCGCAGCCACCCTCCGATCCGGCTTCGTGTGTCCTGCATCTGCACGGCAAGTCCGGCACGGGCGCCGCGACGGCGCGCTTCGCGGGCTTGCGCCACGTCTGCCCCGCGGGCAATGCGGAGGGTTGGGGCGGCCGGCAGTGGCTCTACTTTCCTGAGCCTCGCTATCGAGAAATGCGAGACGCGCTGCGCGCAGCGATCGCGAAGAGCCGGTGCGACCGCGTGATCGTCCACGGCTTCTCCAACGGCGCGGCCGCCGCGGCCAAGCTGTACTGCCGCGGCGAGAGCTTCCAGCACAAGGTGGTCGGCTACGTACTCGAGGATCCGGTGCCCGATCACGGGGTCGACGCCTGCCGGCCCGACCCGGCGCTCAAGCTCCGGCTCTACTGGACCGGCGCACTTCAACAGCCCGTGCCCGGCTGGCGCTGCGCCGAGCGAGACTGGACCTGCGAAGGCGATCAGACCATCGGCATCGCCGCGTATGCGCGGGCGCTCGGCACCGTCGCCGTGCCATCCATCCACCGCACGCATCGCCCGCAAGAATCGCCGCCCGAATACGGCCTGTGGCTTGCGCCCGCGGCCGGCGCGTCGGTCGCGCCCTGAGCGGCTCATCACGATGCCACTGGCGATAGCTGGGAAGGCGCTCGACCTGCCCGGCCTCCTGCTGCTCGATTTCCACCAACATGGAGGACTGTTGGAGTGAGGATGAATTGGGGAGCGTCTGATACTTGCACGGTGGTATTTCTACAAGGACCTCCCTGTGGATGTAACGACTTCCATAATATCGGGAGTCTTTTCGCTCTTTCTCATCTCCGCTCCATCGGGCGTGGTGGACACACACGACCTGTGTGTCCATCCTCCAGGAGTTGGAGTAGGAGCTCCAGGAAAGGGAGCTGAATCGACTGCGGCGAGGAAGGTTGCAAGTTCGTCTTTTTGAAACCTCGCCTGACCACGGCCAGAAGCAGCGACTTCAGCGGCCAACCCGGCGGCTTCCGGCCGTGCAGACGCTGCCGCTCCCACGAGCTAACATGGGGATTTCACGCTTCGGTCGCCTTACGCGCGGCGTCCGCAGCTCGCCGGCCCGCACGTGGGGGCGGCGCTGCGACCTCGAGCACGTGCGCGGCTTGCTCCGCCGCTAGAAGCAATAACTGTCCATCGCGCGCGGCCGCCGCCTGGATCATCCCGCCGTCGAGCGCGGCGAGCGCGAGTGCCGCGGGACCGCGGGCGTCGAGAGCGCCGTCTTCGCGCAGCGCGCGCTCCAGCAGTTGTTGGCGGCGGGCGTAGATGTTTGCGAGCGCCATATGTAGTTCGGGCGCGTCCGGGACAAATCCTTGCACGAGCACCGCGAACAGGCCGGCCTCGCGCCACTGCGTCTGTGCCAGCCACTGCTTTTGCGAGCGCGCCAGCCGGCGCACGATGTCCGCGGCGCGAACGCCGCGCGCGCGCCAACGCTCGAACAGAGCCTCGTAGTCCGCCGCGATCGACTCGACCGCGGCGATCGCGAGCTGCGCCTTGCCATGCGGGAAGTGGTGATAGAGAGAGCCCTTGGGAGCGCGCGCTTCGCTCAGGATCTCGGCGAGTCCGACGCCGTGATAGCTGCGCTGCTGAAACAGGCGA
>CAZYWR010000833.1:0-11594 GCA_964651185.1 uncultured Polyangiales bacterium | reverse complement strand
GAACACCACCGAGCGCAACGCGAGCTCCAGGTCCGCGCTCGGCGCCACCACCAGCGCGTTGTTACCGCCGAGCTCGAGCAGCGAACGGCCGAGCCGCGCGGCCACCGCGCTCGCGACCGCGCGACCCATGCGCACCGAGCCGGTCGCCGAGATCAACGGCAGCTCCGGGGAGGCGGCGAGCCGCTCGCCGACCTCGGCGTCACCCACGATGACGCTGAGCGCGTCGGCCGGCACATCGGGCATCTCTGCCAACGCGGTGCGCGCCAGCGCGTGGCAGGCGAGCGCGCACAAAGGCGCCTTCTCCGACGGCTTCCACACCACGGGGTCGCCGCACACCAGCGCGAGCGCCGCGTTCCACGCCCAGACTGCGACCGGAAAATTGAAGGCCGTGATCGCGCCGATGGGACCGAGCGGATGCCACTGCTCGCTCAAGCGATGCGCGGGCCGCTCGCTCGCGATGTGGAGTCCGTAAAGCTGCCGGCTCTGACCCACCGCGAAGTCGCACATGTCGATCATCTCTTGCACTTCACCCAACGCCTCTTGCCGGATCTTGCCGACCTCGAGGCTCACGAGCTCGGCGAGGTCGTCTTTGTGCGCGCGCAAGGCTTGGCCGAAGCGCCGCACGAGCTCGCCGCGACGCGGGGCCGGGAGGCTGCGCAAGGCGACGAACGCGCGCCGCGCGCGCGCGATCGCGAGCTCGGCCTGCGCGGGCGCCGCGAGCGCGAAGCGCGCGAGAACCGCCCCATCGATGGCCGAGCGGGCGATCGAGACCGGCCCCTCGCCCGCGATCCAATCTTCGCCGATGCCGATCGCAGCGGGCTGCGCGACGCCGAGCCGCGCCAAAAGCTCGGCGGCGCTCATTGGGCAGCCTCTCGTGGCGCGCCGCCGTTGAACGTGAGCTTGGGCACCCAGTCGGTGTCGAAGTAACGGCCGAAGCGGTTATGGAGGAGCTCGCCGAGGCCGACCTCCTCCTGGCGCACGAAGCCGCGGCTGCGCAAGCGACCGGCGGCGTACAGGTCGATCATCGTCGCGGCGCCGGCCGCGGTGGTGATCTGAATCGCGCTCCAGTTCTCTCCGTCGATCGTCTGATTGTAGACCTTGCGCGCGTCGACGATCTGCACGAACTGCCCGCGCTGCCAGCCGGAGACCGTGCAAAACACGATCACGACGTCTTGAAACGTCACGGGCACCGCGCGCTCGAGGATGTCCTTGAGCAGCTCGCGCCGCTCGCTCAGACGCAGATCATTGACCAAGAAAGCTGCGAGATCGCGGTGCCCGACGTAACGCACCGTCTTGTAATCGAGCGAGCGCACGCGCCCATCCAAGGTCTCGCACAGCGTGCCGAGCCCGCCCGAGGTATTGAAAGCCTCGTAGTGCACGCCTTCGATCGAGAAGTGCTCGAGCCCTTCGAGGGGCAGCACCTCGCGGCGCTTGCCGTGCACGATCGCGTCGCAAGGGTTGCAGTACTCGTTGATCAGCCCGTCGGTCGACCAAGTAAGGTTGTACTTCAGCTCGTTGGTCGGAAACTGAGGCAGCGCCCCTACGCGCATGTGCACCGAGTCGAGGCGATCGAAGTGGCGCGTCAGGTCGTACGCCGCGACGGACACGAACCCGGGGGCCAGCCCGCACTGCGGCATGAAGATCTGACCCTCCCGGGCGCGCTCCGCGACCTGACGGATGCGGCGCGTGGTCTCGACGTCCTCAGTGAGATCGAAGTAGCTCGTGCCCACCGCGAGCGCCTCCTCGGCGACCAGCGGGTTGTAGTGAAAGCTCAGCGCGGACAGCACCACATCGTGGTCGCCGAGTGCGCCGCGCAGTGCCGTGCGATCGCTCGCGTCCAAGAGTTTGCGCGTCGCGGCGGGCACCTTTTGCTCGATACGTGCGAGCGCGAGCGCGTCGCTGTCGGCGATCGCGACGGTGTAGTCGCCCGTTTGGGCGAGGAGTTTGGCGACCGTACGGCCGATCTTGCCCGCACCGAGAATGAGGACACGCAACATGCGATCAATCTGGCCTCCTTCGCGACCTGGACGCAAGGACGTGCGGAGCGAGCTTTTGCGCACAGCGGAGGGCGAGGTGCGCACCCCGCGCCGGACGCCGCGCCCACCTGCGCAGAAGCTGCTTTTCGCCGGCAGAACACGCTACGGCGGCACGACCGTGCTCACGTTCCGCGGTGCCTCTGCCCGCCGCGACGCGCACAGGCTGTTCGCCGGCGGAATGCTCGCGCTACGGTGAGGCATGCGCGCGCCCCCAGGCTCCCTTCTATTCGCACTGCTGATCGACGTGCTCGCCGCCTGCCATGACAGCAGCAAAGGACTCGGCGATCGCGCGGCGAGCCAGGGGGACGCCGCGAGCGGGCTCGCGCGCGACGCGGGCGACGCCGCCACGGGCATCATGAGCGGCGACGCGAGCACGGGCGCGGACGCCAGCACGCGCGACGCGAGCGCGTCCGCGGACGGTTCAGCAGACGAAAGCGGCACGCACGACGCGCGCGCTCTTCCCGGCGATGGCGGGAGCGCGCGCAGCTTCTCGACCGATCGCGGCGAGTTCTTCGGCGCGCCGCGCTGCATACCCGGCGTGTTCCTGCTGTGCGAAGACTTCGAAAGCGAAGCCCCCGGCGCGCCCGCCGATCCTGACGTATGGCAGACCATGGACGACCGCATCCGCGTGGATGCCGCGCGCGCGGCGCGCGGCGCGCAAGCCCTGCACGTGGTCACGCACTCCAACGAGAGCACGCACTTCATCCGCACCACCCAGATCGCGCCCGCGACGAAGTTATGGGGGCGCCTCTTCTTCTGGGTCGAGCCGCCGCGGCCGACCGCGTTCAGCCACTGGACCGTCATCGAAGCGACCGGCGCGCATCCCGCAGGCGGCAGCGCGCGCATCCGCTTCGGCGGTATCCACGTGCCGAACGTCGAAAACCGGCTCGACTTCAATTACGACATCTGGGGCGGCCAGCCGGCCGGTTTTCATGAGGTCGGCCGCGAGCTGACCGGTCACGACACCGCCGACAGCACCTGGCATTGCCTCGAGTGGCTGTTCGACGTGAACGCGCGCGAGGCGCGCCTATTCCGCGACGGCAGTGAGGAGACGGGCCTGCACGCGATGCAGAGCATCGACGGAATTGCGCTCGATTTCCCGACGCTCGACGGCCTCAACATCGGCATGGCCATCTACCAAGACATCGGCAACAGCAGTTGGAGCGTGTGGATCGACGAGGTCGCCGTCGACCGCGAGCGCATCGGCTGTTCGAACTGATTTTCATCTGCAAAGTCTTGCTTGCTCTTTGGCGCCGTCCCTACGCGCTGGTTCGAAAACGCTCGACGGCTCACCGGCTTCGAAGCTAGACCAATCCGCGCCCCCTGTTTGCGAGGTCTCTTGCCATGCCGCGCTTGCATTCCTTGGCGTTGCTCTTTGCGAGCTATCTCACGGTGTCCTGCTCGGATCCCGGCCAGCCCCAGACCCCTGACGAAGGGGACGACGATCTCCAGTCCGACGACGACTCAAGCTCCGAAGCCAGCGAAGACGCCGGCACCAAAGATGCCGGCAAGGACGCTGGCAAAGATGCTGGCAAGAAGGACACGAACACGGACGACAGCAGCGACGACGACAGCAGCGACGACGACAGCAGCGACGACGACAGCAGCGACGACAGCAGCGACGACGACAGCAGCGACGACGACACCGACGCCGGCAAGAATGAGCCGGCCACGGACGCAGGCGCGCACGATGCGGGACGCGACGCGGGACCCAGCGACGCCGGAACGGCGGATGCCGGGCGCAGCGACGCAGGACGCGACAGCGGGTCGGCGGACGCGGGCGGCAGCGGCGGCTGCGCCGATCTCACTTACGAGTCGTTCGGCCAGCAGTTCATGATGACGTACTGCACCAGCTGCCACGGCGGGCTGTTTCCAGACAACGGCATTACATTGGACACGCTGGATGGCGTCGCGAGCAATAAAGCCAAGGTGAAGTCCGAGGTGCAAAGCGGCGCCATGCCGCCTCCCATTATCGCCGCCGCACCTTCAGCGCAAGAAAGGCAGAAGCTCGCGCAATGGATTGACTGCGGTCCCAAATGACGCTCGGGCGGATCGCGTCGCGAATTTCTGAACCGTAGATCTTGGTGATCGAAGGCAGACGTCGCGCACCGAAGCGGAAGCGTCCGGGGATCAAGAGCAGTTCGCGGTACGGCCCGACCGGGGTGTCGTGACAGCCGTCCTGGTCGCGCGGACTTCAGCTCTCGATGATGACTTCGTGAGCGGCATGCTTCCCTTCGCTCCAAAGTTCCGCTGCGCGGCGCGCCAACCCCACCAAACTAACGGTGCACTGCGCGACGATCAAGCGCACCTCCCTCGGAAAGTCATGAAGCCGCTCGCACGCGAGCGCATCCTCGTTGCGCGAGGTAAGCGCAAACGCGCCGACCGGAACGCCCGCTTCGTCGGGCAACATGAACACGGCCACCGTCACCGCCGGTGAGTCCGCGTGCGGGTTGCGCGCGAACCAGCTCGGATTGCCCACGACGCATTGACCCGGGCGCGGCTGGTAGTACTCCGCCTGCCCGATCACTGCGAGGTTGGCGACCAAGCCTGCGCCCGGCTCCTCGCGCGCGAGCACGCGCTGCGTGAAATGGCGCAAGGTACGCGCGCTCGTGCCGATCGCCGCGACCATGCGCCACAGCCCGCCGCGGTCGTCGCGCGCCCACAGGCTAAACGCGTCGACGCGCGGAAAGAGGATGGAATGCTTGAGCGCCTCGAGCGTGACCAGCGACTGGCGCGCGAGCTCGTCCATGGAGCGACAGCTGACTTGCCGCTCGCGCGCGAGCACGGAGACGAACGCGGCCCGCGTCGCCACGTCTTGCAAGAGCTCCTGGACGCTGCGCAGATGCGCGCGCGTTTCATTTGAGCGCCGGAGCGCATAAAGCCCGCCCACCTGGCCGACCACGAGCAACAGCAGCTGCAACGCGTCGTTGAGCGTGAACAGCCCGTTCAACGCCAGGTCGGCGAGTGTGATCGCGCAAGTCACCAAGGCGGCGATCAACCATGTGCGCGAGAGTTGATGGCCGTTGCGCAGCCGCGCCTCGACTTCTGCCTCCACGCCGCATTGCTGCGCGCGCTCGAGCGCATGCGGCCGAACGCTCCACCACACGCGCCGCGGCCATGCGGAACGAGCGAACTCGCGCATCGTGGTCGGCGGCTCATCGTGCACGCGTGTTCAGTATCAGCTCGCGCGCCCGCTGCCAAGGGCCGCGCGCGTCGAAAGGCGTGCCACTGCAGAGAGACGCGCGCGGCGTCGGCGGACCACAGACAGCGATCGCCGTCCTTGGCTGGGAGCGCGCGCCGAATCATGCGTTCGTGGGCTGCGCTGGACAAAGGCCGGTCAGTCCCGTAGTTTTGGGTTCGATGATGCTCTTGCGTTCCAGCGCGCTTTCCGCCTCGCTAGGCCTAGGCCTAACGATCGGGGGGTCGCGCCCGCGCTGCTGAGCTTCGTCTCCAAGTCGCCCGCAACCCCATCGGTCCCGCTGCCCGATGGGGTTTGTCGCTTAAGCGGCGTGCGCCATCGGCTCGGTCCCAAGGAGCGCTGAGCATGTCCGCTGCCATGATGCCCTTTCACAAGTACAAATCCTTTGCGCCGATCGCGCTCGCCGATCGGCGCTGGCCGAGCCGCACCATCGAGCGGGCGCCGCGCTGGTGCAGCGTGGATCTACGCGACGGCAATCAAGCGCTGGTCGAACCGATGGGTCCCGAGCGCAAGCACCGCATGTTTCGCGAGCTCGTGCGTATGGGGTTCAAGGAGATCGAGGTCGGCTTCCCGAGTGCGTCGCAGCCCGACTTCGACTTCGTGCGACAGATCATCGAACGCGAGCTGGTCCCCGAGGACGTGACCATCCAGGTGCTCACGCAGGCGCGCCCCGAGCTCATCGCGCGCACGTTCGAATCCGTGCGCGGAGCGCGGCGCGCCATCGTTCACGTCTACAACTCCACGTCTACACTGCAGCGGCGCGTCGTGTTCGGCCTCGCGCGTGACGGCATCGTCGACATCGCGGTGCGCGGCGTCGAGCTGATCAAGGCGCTCGCGGCGCAGATGCCGCACACCGAGATCGTGCTCGAGTACTCGCCCGAGAGCTTCACCGGCACCGAGCTCGATTTCGCCAAGGAGATCTGCGAAGCCGTGATGGACGCCTGGCAGCCGACGCCCGAGCGTAAGATCATCCTCAACTTGCCGGCGACGGTCGAGATGGCGACGCCTAACGTGTATGCCGATCAGATCGAGTGGATGCTCGCAAACCTCAAGTGGCGCGATCGTTACATCCTCAGCCTGCACCCGCACAACGATCGTGGCACCGCGGTAGCCGCCGCGGAGCTCGCGCTGATGGCCGGAGCGGAGCGCGTGGAAGGCACGCTGTTCGGGAACGGCGAGCGCACCGGCAACGTCGACGTGGTGACGCTCGCGCTCAACTTGTTCTCGCAGGGCATCGATCCCGAGCTCGATCTCCGCGACATCGGCGCGCTCAAGGAGATGGCCGAGCACTGCAACCGCCTGCCCGTCCATCCGCGCCACCCCTATGCGGGGGAGCTCGTCTACACCGCTTTCTCCGGGTCGCACCAAGACGCCATCAAGAAAGGCATGCAAGCGCGCGCGGAGCGCGCGGACACGCAGTGGGAGGTGCCCTATCTGCCGATCGACCCGAGCGATGTCGGGCGTAGCTACGAGGCCGTGATCCGCGTCAACAGCCAGTCCGGCAAGAGCGGCGTCGCCTACGTGCTCGAGCAGGATTTCGGCTTCGTCTTGCCGAAGGAGCTGGCGATCGAGCTTTCGCCGCACGTGCAGAGCGAAGCGGAGCGCCGCGAAGGCGAAGTCTCGCCGAGCGACATCCGGACCATCTTCGAACGCGAGTACGTCAACCGCAGCGACGTGTTCCGCGTGCTGGGCTACCGAACTCGGCCAAGCACACACGGCGAGCGCCATGAATTCACGCTGCAGATCGAGGGCGCGCCCGCGACCATCGGCGCCGAAGGGAGCGGCCCCATCGACGCCTTCATGGTCGCGCTCGCCGCGGAGGGCCAGCTCGGCTTCACGCTCGAGCGCTACACCGAGCACGCCCTCGGCCATGGGCACGACGCGCGCGCCGTCGCGTACGTCGCCCTGCGCGACGCGCACGGCCGGATCACGAATGGCGTCGGCGTCCACGCCAGCATCGTGACGGCCTCCCTCTCCGCCATCACCTCCGCCCTCAACCGCGCCCGCGCCGTCCCCGTCCCGATCGCGCGCGCAGCCGAGTAACCGCAGCGCGCGAGACGCTCTCGCTCGCGCTCAAGTCGTCGCCCGCCCCCGACCCGCCAGCGACATGGCGCGCCGAGCGTGCGCCGTGCTAACCCGTTGCGCCGGCACAGTCCGCCACGTCCGCGACACCTCCCTGTCCCCGCTGGCTCGAACGGAAAGGAGACGTCCAGCAACGCGCGAATCAAACGAGTCCCTTTTGCCCCCGTAGCTCAGATGGATAGAGCAGCGACCTTCTAAGTCGACGGTCGGGTGTTCGAATCGCCCCGGGGGCGCAAACGACTTCAGGCGTCCAGCAGTGCCCGTCTCCCTCGGCGCGATGGGGCGAAGCGGCGCAGCGAAGAGGTCCGCCGCACGCAGGGGGGCACAAACCGGCTCGGTGTGAGCCTCGCTTGTCGCGCATTCGCTGGCCCGCGCCCGTGACTGCAGCGCAAAGGCTCGCGACGCCGGCTGGCATGACTCCTAGGGAAACTGGGCGTCATGCGCTCACTTACTTGCTTGGGCCGTCCACTCGCCCTGGCCTCTGGGGGCCCCATGTTCGAGGCGGGTCTCGCGAGTTACTGCGCGCCTCGGTCGGCGGCGTTGGACAGCACGTTCTCACACCAGAACTGCTCGGGCCCCGCGTCGCTCGCGGGAACGACCACGGGCAAGCAGCCGGCTGGACAGGTCTGCGGCGTCCGGAAACAGAGGCAGCCGGCGTCACAAACGCGAGGTGCGCTCGAATCGCCACAACTTGCCATGCACGCCACGACGCTCGAGAAGAACGCCGTGATGCCCAAGCCGGCGAGATAACGGCTCATGGTGTCATGACCGTCGCGCGACGCCGCGCATGATGCAAGCACAAGAGCGCTTCGAGGGCGGCAGCGTCGGACCGCAGCGCTCGATGCCGGGCTCGCTAGCAGCGCGACGCCGTGTAAAAGCAGGGGGCATGCGCAGCACGGACTCGGCGCGTGTGTCGCGGCGACGCTGCAGCTTGATGTGTGTGTTCGGTGCGCGCACGTGATGCAGCGAGCACCTTGCGGGCTTTCACTTACATTCCCAATCAGGATGAGGCAGCGCGCAGCACTGCGCGCTCGCGCCCGAGGGAGAAGGGAGAACTTGTTTCTCGACGCCACACTGTGGATGTCAAACCATTGCGAATATCGGGACGGCCGAATACTTGCAGCTGCCGCCTGTTCGCTGGAGCGGGAGGGCGTCGTGATCACCGAAAAGGAGCTGGCGAGCATCGAACGCAAGTTGAACGCGTTGGTCAGCGAAGCCAACGACTCGGGAGGACAGAGCCTGGCGGAGAACGCCATATGGACTGCAAGTGCCCTCGCCCGCGTATGCGAAGAGCTGCGCGCGCTCCAGCACGCGCGCAAGGTACAGGGCCACGCAGGGGCGGAGCGGGCGGTCTGCCGCTGCGCCCTGTGCACCGGCGACTATCGTACGGCCTCCATGCTCGGTTGAAGGCGCGCCCAGTCTAGCGGCGCACACGCATGGCGTGCTCGTTCGCGTTGGCCTGCTCGAGCGTGCGCGGCACCGGAAGACCGTGCGCCAGCGCGTAGAGCCGCTCGGAGGCTACGTCGAGGTCCACGGGCCAGCACACCGTCCCATCGTCCACGTAAGCGCGACGAAAGGTCGCCTCGTCGCGCAGCAGCGCGAATGCCGGCAGACGCACGAGCTCGGCGAGATCGGCGACGCCACGCGTATCGTCGTCGAACTCGAGCGCGAGGCGGAACGCGCCCGCGTGCTGCACCCCGATCACGTGGATCATCGCGTGATGCTATCGCGCCGGCTTCGGCTTAGGGCGCTCCGCCAGCGCACAGCGTCAGCGCGTTCACGTTTCGCAACGCTCGGAGCGGCGGCGCTGTAAGGATGGGCATGGCGCGGTGGCGGCGTGTGCGCTCGAGCTCGCAAAGGAGCGAGCTCCCTGCGCGACGTGCGCTCAACCGTGCGGACCTGCGCCTTGCTCGCTAGGCCCTTGACCTTGCGGCTGCACGACGATCTCGACGCGCCGATTGATGGCGCGGCCTTCGGCGGTCTTGTTGTCGGCGACGGGTCGCGCGGGGCCGAAGCCTTCCGCGCGAATCCGATCCGGCGACACGCCGTGCGCGCTGAGATAGTCGCGCACGGCCTGCGCGCGGCGCGTCGAGAGATCGAGGTTGAGCGCTTCGGAGCCGGTCGAATCGGTGTGGCCTTCGACCATGATGGTCGCGTCCGGCGTCGTGTGCGCCAGGACGTTCGCGACTTCGTCCAGCTTGTCCTGTGCGCCGGGCAAGAGATCGGCCTTACCTTTGGCGAACAAGAGCGGGCCCGAAAGCGTGATCACGGTGCCGCGCAGCTCCTGCTTGACCTTGCCCACGCGCGCGAGCTCCTCGGACGCGCTCTGCGCCCGCGCCTGCGCCTCCGCGGCCTGTTGCTGGGCGGCCTGCTCGCCCGCCGCGGCGCGCTCTGCGTTCAGCTTCTGCTCGACTTGGGCGAGCTGCTGTTCGTAGTCGACCTGCCGCGCCTCGGCCTCGGCGCGCTGGGCGCGGCGCAGCGCGATGTAGGCGCGATCGCGCGTGCGTGGTGAGTCGCCCTCGTTCGCGAAGCTCGCCTCGGCGAGGGCGAGCGCGCGTTGCGCGGTGTGCAGCTGCGCGGGCGCCTCCTGCTGCGCGAGGCCGTTGGCCGCATCATGGTAGGCCGCGCGCGCGTCGGCCAGCTCCTTGGGAACGCCGTGCGCACAGCCGCTCATCGCGAGCGCGCAGAGGGCGGGCGCGGCAGACAATAATTTGCTCGGTTTCATGGCGGGCTCCTTGGTGCACGGTCAGGGCGCGCTCGGCTGTCCAGCCGGCGGCGACGGTGGGTTCATATTCGGCTGCCCCGACGGCGGGTTCGCGCCGGGTTCGGACTCGCTGTGCTCGCCGCCGGCGCTGCTCCGCGCCAGCATGTCGAGGCGGCGCTTCACGTCCTGCTCGCGCGCGATCGCGGTCGCCAAATCTGCGTCCTCGCGCGCACGCGCGGCCAGCCATTCCGCGCGCGTGTTTTCGCCGCGCTGGATCAACTGCTTCGCCTGGGCAAGCTGCTCTTGCGCCAGCTGCAGGTGCAGCGCGGCCTCCGGTACCAAAAGCGCCCCCGCCTCCTCAGCACTCTGGGTCGCAGCCGCGGAGCTCGCCACCATCTCGACTGGCGGAGGATGACTCGCGCAGCCGAAGCCGATGAGCGCAGCGCCCATCCACAACATCTTCTTCATGTGCCCTCCCTCGCCCACTCGGTCGCGCTCGTCGCGGAGCGTCCTGAGGCAACCAAGGCTGGCTGCGAGCGAAAGCCATGCCACACCGCGGGCTACAGATCGTGGACTTTTCCCGCGAGCCAGTCCCTCGCGCCGGGGCGTTGTGCGACGATTCGCGCGCGTGCCTCACCACTACAGCGCGCGCAGGATAGCCGCGTGACGGGCGCAGCGAGCGGCCTAGGTCGGCTCTTCGGGGCGCTCGATATTCGCTTCTTCGTACGTGCGCACTTCGCACATGAGCGCGCAGGCCGCGCGCACCAGCCCGACCGCGAGCACGGCGCCGGATCCCTCGCCGAGCCGCATGTCGAGCTCGAGCAGCGGACGCAGCCCGAGCTCCTCGAGCACCGCGGCATGCGCCGGTTCCACGCTGCGATGCGAAGCGATCAGATATGACCCCAGCTCGGGTGTGCGGCGCACCGCCACCAGGGCGGCGACGCCGGTCATCAGCCCATCGAGGAGCACCAGGGCACGCCGCTCCGCCGCGGCTTCGATCGCCCCCACGAGCGCCGCGATCTCGTAGCCGCCAAGCCGCTGCAAGAGCTCGTCTACCGAGCGCCCCGCGCGCGCGTGGAGCGCGAGGGCCTCGGTGATCACGCCCCGCTTGTGCGCGAGCCGCGCGTCATCGATGCCCGTACCGCGCCCCGCGACCGCCAGGGCCGGAAGCGGCAAAAGAGCCGCCGCGAGCGCGGCTGCGCTCGTGCTGTTGCCGATGCCTACTTCGCCGAGCGCGAGCACGTGCAAGGAGGGGAGTGCGCGCACGAGCTCGCGGCCAGCCGCGATCGCCGCCCCGCACTCGGCTTCCGTCATGGCCGGCTCGCGCAAGAAATTGCGCGTCGCGCGGCGCACCTTGCGCGGCACCAGGCCGTGGGCGCTGCCGAAATCGTGATTCACGCCCACGTCCACGACGTGCACCTCGACCTGGTGCTGGCGCGCGAACGCATTCACCACGCCCCCTCCCGCGAGATAGCTGTAGACGAGCTTCACGGTGGTTTCGGGCTTGAAGGCGCTGACGCGCTCCTCTGCGATCCCGTGGTCGGCCGCGAACAGGGCGAGGTGCGCCGCTTCG
>CAZYWR010000832.1:0-4063 GCA_964651185.1 uncultured Polyangiales bacterium | reverse complement strand
CACGGCGACGGCCGAGCAGCGCCCGACGTAACGCTGCGGGATCAACGTCCAGCCGCTCACGATCGGCAGATACATGAAAGGGGCGGGCGATGAGCGTGCCCCCCATCGGTAGACGAACAGCGAGACGAGCCCCACGTCGATGAGCAGCACGAGACTACGTACGTAAGCTTTCCGGGGCGCGCTCCCGGCGTGCTCGAGCGCGCCGGGGACGAGCACCGCCAAGCCGAGGTAGAGGACCGCTGGCCAGAGCAGCCAGTCGGGCTGCGGCACGATCACGAACGTCAGCGCCATGGTCGCAGCGGCCACGCCTAGGCGATGGTAAGCGCCCCATAGGTCGAGCCTGCGCGCGAAGTCAGGATCGTTGATATCGGCCAGGCTCAAAGGCGAGCGCTGGCCGCCGTCCGCATAGACAGCAGGAGCTGAGGGGTCGCGCGCGCGGCTCACTGCGGCCAAGCCTAACCCGAATTATCCCCCTGCGCAGAACCGCCACACCAAGTGCACGCAGCGGAACGCCGTCGCCGCGCGCGTTCCGTTCGCATGGCATTCGCGATCGCTGGCTCGTTCGGCGCCGAAATGTGCGCGCGCTCGCGGCGGAGTTCGCGTGTCAGGTCCGACCCTGCGGCATGCTGACTAAGCTGCCCCAGCCCGATTGCGGCAGCGTGTCAGAGACCGAGTTCGGCCGCGTGCTCGCGCACCCAGTGGACGTAGAAGTCGACGCTCTGCTGGGCCGCCAGCTCCCCGCGTTCGCAGCGTCGCTCGAGCTCGTTGCGCAGCTCTCCGAGCCGCCGGCTCGGCGGGATGCCGAGCGCCTCGGAGAGCGCGGTGCCGAGCCCCTTGGGCAGGGGCGCGACGCGCGCGTCGAGCGCGGCGAGCTCTTTCACCCGCCGGCTCAGCTCGCTGATCTGACGTAACCCGCGCTTGCGCTTCTCGGGCCGCTTGGTGGTGATGTCGGCGCGGCTCAGATCGAGAAGATCTTTCAGACCGTCGCCCATCTCGCGCGCAAAACGGCGCACCGCCGAATCCGTCCAGCTGCCGTCGTATTGGCTGGCGCGCAGATGGTGCAGGATCAGGAAGTGTATGCGGCCGTGCAGCTCGCCTTCGAAGCCGAGCCGTCGCGCTACCCGCTTCTTGAACATCGAAGCGCCGACCTCGCTATGACCGAAGAAGTGCACCTCGCCGTCATCGCCGATGGTGCGGGTCTTGATCTTACCGATGTCGTGGAGCAGCGCGCCCCAGCGCACGGTCAGTCGCGGCACGCTTTGCCAGACCACCTGCTTCGTGTGCTTCCAGACGTCTTTGTGGCGCCACTCGCCGTCGCCGAAGCCGACCATGGCCGAGATCTCCGGCAGCCATGCGTCGAGGAAGCCGATCTCGAGCAACGCGTCGAGCCCCGCGTCCGGGCGCCGGCCTAGCAGCAGCGGATCGAGGAATCTCCGCACGTCGCCGGCGCTGAGCGCACGCCACGCATCTTCGCTCGGGCGGCGCGGCCGCGCATCGCCCACCTCGGGTTCGCCGCAGGCGACCGCAGTCGCCCATTGTAGCGCCTCGACGGCTGGATTGCTTCGGAGCACTTGCGCGCTGCTGATCGACATCTAAGCCTCGTCACGCCGCGGTGCATTCGTGGATGCCGCGCTCGAAAAAGGGGGCGAACGGTAGCAGTTCACACCCGCTCAGGCAACGCAGCTCTCGCGCCTCTCGCGCGCAGCTCTCGCTGAGCGGCTCCGGACGAAAGCCGCTCATCGAATGTATCCTCCAACAGGGTCCGAGCCGCGCGAGCGCGGTTGCTCCGAAGCCAGCGCCACCGCGTGATTGCCAGGTATTGTACCCTCTCGGCCATGCGCCAGGGATTTTCCAAATCGCGCGGACCGTTCGCGAGCGAGCTTCGGGTCTGGCTGTATCCGCTCTCGATCCTGCTCGGCGCCGCGCTCGCCGTGTTCGTGCTCACGGTGCTGCTCGACGCGGTTCACTACGAAGATCCCTCGCACGTCCTCGATCTCGTGCTCGAGCCGAACCCGAGCTCGGCCCAGAACACGCTCAGCAGCGCCGGCGAAGTCGTGGCGGCAGTCCTCGCCATCGCGATCACAGTCGTCGCCATCATCGTGGAACTGGCTTCGAACCGCTACACCCACCGCATTACCGAGCTGTTCGTACGCGAGCCCATCAACTTCTTGGTCATGGGCTTCTTCGTGCTCACCGCGCTTCAGGGGCTGTGGGTCAACCTGATCATCGACTACCAACCCGGACGCGGCGGCTTCGTGCCCTACATCTCGATCGGTGTGGCCATGGCCATGCTGACCCTGTGTCTGTTGATGTTGCTCCCCTACTTTGCGTACGTGTTCGAGTTCCTGAACCCGATCAACATCGTCGGCCGGATCCGCGAAAAAACGCTGGCGGCGGTGCAGGAGACGGCCGCTGCACCGGGGCGCGTGCTGGCCGCGCAAGAGGAGGCGGTGCGCGGGCTCGAGCAGCTCGCCGACGTGTCGCTCAACGCGATGGAGCACAAGGACAAGGGGGTGTCGATGGCGGGGGTCGACGCCATGAGCTCGCTGCTCGTCGACTATCAGGGGCTGCGCAAGAGTCTGCCGGCGACGTGGTTCGGCATCGACGGCAGGCTCGCGCACAACCCAGACTTCGTGTCGATGGCGCCCGAGGTGCTCGAGGAGCTGCGCGAGCAGCGCATCTGGCTCGAGTGGAAGATCCTGCGCGGTTACCAGAGCCTCTACAACGAGGCGCTCAACAAGATGCGCGACATCAATTACCTGATCGCCATCAACACGCGGCTCATCGCGACGGCGGCCTGGGAGCACGACAACCCCGAGCTCCTGCACCTGGTGATCAAGTTCTTCAACACCTACTTGCGCTCGGCCATCAACGCTCACGACATCCGCACCGCATACAACGTGCTCAATCAGTATCGATTGCTCGCCGAGGAGTCGCTGCGGCGCGATCCACGCGGCTATCGGGCGGTGGAGATCGCCAAGTACTTCAAGTACTACGGGCTGCTCTCGTTCCACGCCAAGCAGCCCTTCATCCTGGAGACCGTCGCCTACGACATGTGTGCGCTGACCGAGTTCGCGTTCGACGCGCAGAGCCCGAGTACGGGGTCGCTCTTGCGCATCGTGCTGCAGGTCGACAAAGAAGGCGAGAGCGAGACCCAAGAGGCGAGCCTGCGCGGCGTGCGCAAGGCGCAGCTCAAGCTCGCGAGCTACTTCTTGCTGCAAGGCGACGAGGCCTTGGCGCGCGAGGTCTATCAGGACATGAAAGACGAGCGGCCCGAGCGTCTGGCTTCGATCCGCGACGAGCTGTTGAACGTGCACTCGCGCGAGTTCTGGGAAGTCTCGGACCGCGGCTTCAACTTCGACTACCTCTCCGGCGAGCGCAAGAACCGCCTGCTCGCGTTCTTCGAGTGGTTCGGCGACATCCTGCCGCCGCCGCGCATCTCGATCGAGCTCCCCGCGAGCAAGCTACCGATGCCGGTCGAGGTGGGCACTGCGCCCTCGCCGCGTCACGCACCGGCGGCGCGCGGGTGAGCGCGACGCGGCTCGCGCACGGCGGTCAAGGGACGGCGGAGGCTTCGCTAGATTTCGCGCCGTTGAGGGCGACGGCGGGGCCCGCGCTGTCGGCGCCGCGCTTGACGTGGCCGCGGCGATTGAGGTCGCTCGGATAGAGCTCGAGGTAGGCCTCCACCACGGCCGTAGGCACTTGCGGTTCGCCCTCGGGCGCGCCGATCTTCACCAGCTGCTGGCCGCTTACCCACAAGAGCCACACGTCGCCGCTCTCGCCGCGCATCTGCCAGACGTGCTCGTGCGCGAACTTGCGCACCTCGAGCGTGTACGCCCCCATCTCGCGCAGCCGTTGACGCACGCTCTCGGTGAGTCCGCGCGAGCGCTCGTAGCGGGTCACGAACACAGGCAGCACTCGCGACGGATCGGCTGCGCGTACGTAGGTCGCGGTGTGACCGACGGCGGGGTTCTCCGGGATCGGCAGCTCGACGTCGAGCACCTTCTGGTAGCGTCGATAATGATAGCGTTCTATGTGAGTCTCGATGTTGTTTAGTGGAGTT
>CAZYWR010000831.1:0-1753 GCA_964651185.1 uncultured Polyangiales bacterium | reverse complement strand
CGCGTGCTGGCGGAGCACGACCTCCTGCCCGAAGCCATCGCGCACATCCGCAAGGCGATCGAACTCGCGCCCTCATTGGCCCATCAACGCGACTTGGCTAGTTTGCTGGAGCGCGCCGGCCAGCCGGAGTCGGCCGAACGTGCGTGGCAAGCGCTGTTGGGGCGCCCCGAGCTCGATCCCGGCGCACAACGCGAAGCCCGGCAGCACCTGGTCGGACTCTGGCGGCGTGGCGGGAGCGCCGAGCGCCATGCGCTCGAGCTGCGCGAGAAGCTGCGCCTCGAGCCGTGGGAGCCCGCGACGGTCCGGCTCTTGGCCGAGCTCTATGCGGGCGATCCCGCGCGTCGGGAGGACGAGGTGGCGCTGCTCGAGGGCCTGCTTGCCCGCCAGCCGCGGGACCTGGAGGCGCTGCTCGCCCTGGAGCGCGCTGAGCGGCGAGCGGGCGAGCCGCGTCAGGCGCTCGCGACGTTGGCGCGCGTGCTCGAGCTGGGCGGGCCCGAGCTCGAAGGCCACGCCGCACGCGCGCTCGAGCTGGCGCTCGATCATCCTCAGGAAGAGGAGTCGCGCGCGCTGGCTGAGCGCGCGCTCGTGCTCGCCCCGCGCGCCGCGAACGTGCAGCGGCTGGCTGCGGCGCTGTTTCACCGGCGCGGGGACGAGGCGCGCGCGCGTTCGGCCTACGAGCGGGCCGTGGCGCTCGACGCGAACGACCACGAGGCGCGCCTGGCTTTGGCCGAACAAGCGCTCGCCGAGGGCGCGAGTGCCCGCGCCGAGCAGCAGTTGCGGGCGGTGATCGCAGGCGCGAGCGACGAAGCTCAGATCGAAAAGGCAGTCCAGCTCGCCAGCTCGCACGTTCCCGCTGCGCTCGAAGGCTGGCTGCTGGAGCTCGCCGCCGCCCCGGGCGCGCAACCGCGCTACCGGCGGCTCCTGCTCGATCGCTACGCCCAGCTCTTGCCGCTCGCCCGCGCGGTCGCGGCCGAGCACGCGTCGCCCGAGGCCCGAGAGCGTCTGACCAGCGCCCTCACGCGCGCGCAAAAGCCGCTGCTCGAGGCGCTCGCGGGGGGCGACGCGAGCGAGCGTGCGCTGTCGCTCGCGTTGATCGCGGCCGCGCCTCCCCGCGAGGCGCTCGGCCCGCTGCTGGCCGTTGCCGAGCAGGCCGAGCGACCTGCCAGGGAACGGGCCCAGGCGCTGGTCGCGCTCGCTCGCCTGCACGACGAGCACGCGGCCGAACGGCTGCGCGGGTTGTATGCGCACGCGACGCGGCACCTCCGTCCGGCCGTGCTTTGGGCGCTGGCGGCGAGTGCCGAAGCGCGCGCGGAGCCAAGCGTGCGCGCGGCTCTGGCGGAACGTGACGACGGAGTGCAGACGTTGGCAGCGCTGCTCGCCGCGCAGCTCGAGCTCCGCTCGACGCTGCCAGCGCTCGTGGAGCTGGCGGCCGGCGCGCGATCCGCGCCGGGTGCGGCGGCGCTCTGGGCACTCGCGCGCCTCGAGCCGGGACGGCACGACGACGAGTTGCTCGCGGCCGCGCAGGCGCCGCCGCCGCGCGGGCTGATGGCGCTCTTCGCGCTCGGTCCCGATCATCCGCAGGTCGCGCGCGCGCTGTTCTCGAGCGATACGCGCTTGCGAAGCGCGGGCGCGGCCCTGTTCCTGAGAGACCCTGCACCCGCAGCGGCGGCCGCACGCGCGCGGGCTTTGCCGGCGCCCACGTGGCCTTTCGTGGCCGACGCTTATCTCGCGGCCCTCGCGGCCGCAGCGCCCC